>NZ_JBEYSJ010000020.1:0-71472 GCF_040704195.1 Amycolatopsis sp. NPDC047767 | reverse complement strand
GAAGGACCTCGGACCGAGGGGCTGACCAGCCGTGAGTGCCGGGTGGGGGTGGGGCGGGGCGGTGGTCATTAGACTTCAGCGGGATAGTCGGTGGGAAGAAGGACGTTCGATCATGGCGATGCGCGCTCTGCGCTACTTCGGGGACCCGGTGCTCAAGACGGTGTGTGATCCCGTGACGACTTTCGACAAGAAGGTCGAGGCGCTGGTCACGGACCTCATGGATTCGGTGAAGCCGGACGGGCGTGCGGGGTTGGCGGCGCCGCAGATCGGGGTCGGGCTGAGGGTGTTCAGTTACGACGTGGGCGGGCTGACGGGCTACGTGATCAACCCCGAGATCGTCTCGCTGTCGGAGGAGACGCACGAGATCGACGAGGGCTGCCTGTCGGTGCCGGAGCTGTGGTTCCCGACCGTGCGGGCCAAGCACGCGGTGGTGCGGGGTGTTGACCTGCGCAACGAGCCCATCGAGGTCGAAGGCGTCGACGTGCTGGCGCAGTGCCTGCAGCACGAGACCGACCACCTGGACGGCATGCTCTACCTGGAACGCCTGACGCCAGAGCGCAAGAAGCAGGCGCTCAAGCAGGCGCGGGGCAAGGACTGGTTCTGGAACCGCTGAGCACGGTCGAAATGCGCGGAAAAGCTTTCCGCGCGCATGAAGTGCCGGCGTTGTTCATGCTCTTGAATCTCGCGCGCGGAATAGTCCGGTGAAATGGGGGGCGGGCAGCGCCGGAGCACGGTAGTCCTCGGTCGCGGTGAAATCCTCGGTCGAGCGCCGCAGGTTCGGGAGCGAGGAAAGCCGGCCTCGCTGCCGATGCCGGGGCGGTGCTGATGGCGGCGCCGCGAGGGGGCTGTTGGGATCGGCCCGACCATCGAGCAACTCGCCCGGCTACCGCACCACAGACACCTGCACCACCACCCACACCTGACCACGCCGGAGAAGCAGCCCCGAGCCAGCGCGCCCGGCTTCCGCGCCGTGGGCCCCTGGACCGCCGCCCACGCCTGATCTCGGGGAGAAGCGGCCCGAGAACCCGCTTCCCCCACAACCGAAACCTCACCGGCACCAGTCCGGATCGCCCGCCGTCATCAGTGTTCGACTGCCTTCTGCGAGAGCGCGGCGAGTGTTGCGTCGTCGGTGAAGGAGCCGTCCCAGACGGCGGTCGCGCGGATGATCAGGCCGCGTGCGTCGAGTTCGAGGGCGGTGACGCCGTGGGGTACGGGGCCGCGAGAGGTCCACTCGAAGCCGCCGCCGAGTGGGCCGCCCAGGGTGTGGCGCACGGCCGAGCCCGGGCCGGCGTACGGGAGCAGGTCGCGGGCCGAGGTCAGGAAGCGCGTGATCGCGGCGGGGCCCACGAGGTGCAGGTGCGCCGTGACGTCCTCGAACACCGCGTCCTCCGCGAAGAACTGCTGCGGCGACGCGCCGGTGGCCAGTGCGCCCGCGAGACCGGCGACGGCGCGGCGCATCACCGGGGCGGCCGTCTCGCCGACGGTCCCCTCCTTGAAGTCCGCGGGGAACGGCTCGCGCTTGCCGCGCACGTAGTCGATGCCGACGTGGCGGCCGTCCCAGTAGTCGACCCAGCGCGCGATCTTGCCGCCCTGCAGGTTGACCACGCCGGTCGCGCGGATCTCGCCGGGCGCGAAGAGGCCCGGTGTGTTCGAGAAGAAGACGATGGCGCTGCGGTCGTCGCCGAGGATGCGCGTGGCGTAGGACTTCCCGTCGGCGGGCCACTTCGGCATGTTCTTCGCGAAGAGATCGTGCAGCGACTGCCACGACGGCCAGATCTCCCCGGTCACCGCGTCGAGGTAGTTCATCTGCGCGCGGTTGACCTGCGCCATCGTCTGTTCGGGTTGCTTCCCGGTCTTGGCGAGGAAGTACGCGCTCAGCACCCGCGAAACGCCGGGCGTCGCGTGCGAGGTGTCGATGACCGTGCCGATGCCCGAAACCTGACGCACACCCGAGCCATACGCCCGCGAAGCCGCACTCGCGGTCGCTGCCGGCAGCACCGTCGCGACGGCCGCCGCGGCCCCGGTGATCGCGGCACCCTTCAGCAACGCCCGGCGACCCAGATTCCGCTCGTTCACCACTACCTCCTCGCGAGGCCGCCCGCGCGGCCCGCCTCTTTCGATCAGTGTCATTCACTTATCTGCATCGAGTTTACGGAAAGTGGACGAGTTGTCGAGGCGCGCCCGGGAAGCACCGCCGTACGCAAGGGCAGACCGCGGCTCGCCGAGGCGGATCACCCCGCCGGATCCGGCGCCGGACCGGCCGTATAGTCCAGAACGTGGCAGCCCGGGAACCCGAAGACGACCGCCAGGGCATCCAGTCGGTCGAGATCGCGATGACGGTCGTGCGCGCCCTCGAGCAGGGCCCGGGCCCCATGAGCCTCAAGCAGGTCGCCGAGGCGAGCGGGATGGCGCCGAGCAAGGTGCACCGCTACCTGGTCAGCCTGTCGCGCGAAGGCCTGGTCGCGCAGTCGCCGAACTCCGGGCGCTACGACCTCGGCCCCGCGCTGCGCCGCCTCGGCATGGAAGCACTGCGGCGCATGGACGAGGTCGAGGTCGTCTCCGAACACCTGCCGGGCCTGCGCGACCGCACCGGCCACTCCGTGAACCTCGCCGTGTGGGGCGACCACGGGCCGGTCATCGTCGGCTGGCACTACGGCGCCCACGTGCTGCCGATCACCGTGCGGGTCGGGGCGATCCTGCCGCTGCTGTCCACGTCGGTCGGCCGCGTTTTCCTGGCCCACCTGCCGGAGACGATCACCGCCCCCGTCCTGCGCGGCGACTTCGACCCCGGTTCGGCACCCGAAATCCCTTCGCCGGCCCAGGTCACGCGCATCATCCGCGACGTCCGCCGCTCCGGCGCCGCGGTGACCACGGACGCCATGATCCCCGGCGTCACCACGGTCGCCGCGCCCGTGTTCTCCGAGGCCACGCCGCTGCCGCTGGCCGTCGCGCTCGCGATGCCCGTCGGCCACGCCGGCCCGGAGCAGGTCGCGAGCGCCACCGAGGAACTGCTGCGCACGACAACCGCCGCGTCGGTGGAGCTCGGCGGACGCGGCCCCGCCGCCGGCTGACACCCGGCTCGAACCCTCAGCCACACCACCGGAAAGCCAGGCCGGCCCTGGTCCCTTCGCGCCCGCCCCTGGACACGATCATCCACTTTTCGTAAACTCGCTGCACATAAGTGAACGAGCCGAAGGAGACTCCCGTGTCCACGAGCATCGTCGCTCCCCGGCCCGAGCGCGCCGCCCCGCGCGGCCTCACCGATCTGCGCCCGGACCGCGAGTGGTTCCGCTGGTCGGGGCGCCACCCCATCGGCGCCTTGCTGGTCACCGCGTTCGTCGCGACGCAGATGGCCACCACCGCCGGCTACTTCATGCCCGCCATCGGGCTGCCGGAGCTGCCGTGGCCGTTGCACAACGGGCACGTCGCCGCACCGGCGACTCCCGAGGGCACGGCCGCCTCGTACTTCGCCGGGCAGTTCATGCACTACTTCAACGGGATCGCGTTCGTGTTCGTCTTCGCGCTGCTCGCGTACCCGAAGCTGCCCTTCCGTGCCACGAACACCGGGAACCTGCTGAAAGCGCTTACCTTCTGCACCGTCCTCGCGCTCGTGGCCGCGGGCCTGCTCGCGCCACTGATCTACCGGCCGGGCACCGGGCTCGGGTTCTTCTCGTTCGGGCACGGCTGGAAGTTCCCGTTCGCGATCCTCGTGTGGCACCTGTTCTTCGGCGTCCACATCGCCGCGCTGCACAACCCTGCGCGGGTCAGGCAGATCCAGCTCGAAGACGCCCAGCGCGACCAGGACTGATCCGGAAAGGACTTCCACTGTGGACGGCAAGATCGCCCTCGAAGAACACTTCGCCACCGAGGAGACGCTCGGCGACTCCGAGCCCTACGCTCCCCTGGCGCTGTGGCCCACCCTGCGCGCCCGCCTGCTCGACGTCGACGGCCGGCGGCTGCGGCTGATGGACGCCCACGGCATCGAGCTGATGCTGCTGTCGCTCAACTCCCCTGCGGTGCAAGGGATCCCGGACGCGGTGAAGGCCGCCGAGCTCGCCCGCCGCGCCAACGACACCCTCGCCGAGCACGTCGCCGCGCGGCCCGACCGGTTCCGCGGGTTCGCCGCGCTGCCCCTGCAGGACCCGGACCTCGCGACGGCCGAGCTGCGCCGCGCGGTCACGGACCTCGGATTCGTCGGCGCACTCGTGAACAGCTTCACCGAGCTCGACGACGCCGGCACCGTCACCTACTACGACACCCCCGAGTACGACCCGTTCTGGGCCGAGGTCGAACGCCTCGGCGTGCCGTTCTACCTGCACCCGCGCAACCCGCTGCCGCAGGACGCCCGCGTGTACGCCGGCCACGAGTGGCTGCTCGGCCCGGCCTGGGCGTTCGGCCAGCAGACGGCCGTGCACGCGCTGCGCCTGGCCGCGTCGGGGTTGTTCGATCGCCATCCCGGTGTCACGATCATTCTCGGCCACCTCGGCGAAGGGCTTCCTTACTCCCTTTGGCGGATCGACCATCACAACAAATGGACCAACGCCGAGCTCCCCTATCCCGCGAAACGGCCGATCACCGAATACTTCACCGAGCACTTCCACGTGACGACCTCCGGCAATTTCCGCTCCCAGTCCGTGCTCGCCGCGATGTCGGAACTGAGCGCCGACCGCGTGCTCTTCTCCACCGACTGGCCGTTCGAAAACGTCGACCACGCGGCCGGCTGGTTCGACTCCGCACCCCTGAACGAGCCCGACCGCCGCAAGATCGGCAGGGACAACGCGCGAGCCCTGTTCCGACTCCCTTAATGCAAGCCGACGGTTAACTCAAGGCAAGATCACGATTTAATCCGGACAATCCACGAGTACAACTTGCTTCGTCCGAGCCCCGTTTCCCGATAGTTCACCCGGCACCGGTTCGAGATTAATTTACCGTCCCTAAGTTCCTGACGCACGTTTCACGACGAAAGCAAAGGGACCATGGACACACCTGCGGCAGTCCGGGCTCGGGGAATCACCAAAAGTTTCGGCGAAGTGATCGCACTCGACGAAATCGATCTCGACATCGCCCCGGGGCAGATCCACGGCGTGGCCGGGCCGAACGGCGCGGGCAAAACCACGCTGCTGGGACTGTTCCTGGGCCTCGCCGTCGCGGACGAGGGCCGGCTGGAGATCCTCGGCTCGCCCGTCGGGCGGACCCTGGACGCGCCCGGCGGCGTCGCCGGGTTCGTCGACGGCCCCGGCCTCTACCCCTCGCTCACCGCGCGCAAGAACCTCGCCGCGCTGGCCGCCCTGCGCGGCGGCGACACCCGCGCGGCCGACCTCGACGACGCGCTCGCCCAGGTCGGGCTCACCGACGTCGCCGACGACCGCGTGCGCGGGTTCTCCCTCGGCATGCGCCAGCGGCTCGGCCTCGCCGCCGCACTGCTCACCCGCCCGCGCCTGCTCGTGCTCGACGAGCCCGCCAACGGCCTCGACCCCTCCGGCAAGAAGCACGTGCACGGGGTCCTCACGCGCCTCGCGGCCGAAGGCGCCACCGTCGTGCTGTCCAGCCACCGCATGGACGACCTCGAAGCGCTGTGCTCGGAGGTCACGATCATCGCGACGGGCCGCGTCGTCTTCACCGGCCCGCTGGGCAAGCTCTCGTCGGAGAGCCAGGAGCTCGACTACCGGCTCATGACCTCCGATCGCGAGGCCGCGCGCAAGCTCGCCCTCGAAACCTCCGGCATCCGGCTCGGCGACGAGTCCGGAAAGGACAGTGGCGTCCTCGTCGTGCGTGCGCTCGTCCCCGCCCTCGACGAGCTCGTGGTGCGCCTCGTCCGCGACGGCGTGGCCATTCGCGAGCTCGCCCCCGTGGTTTCGCCGCTCGAAGCCGCGTTCCTCGCCCTGACCGAAACCGAGGCCGCGCCCGAAACCGGGGCCCGGCAGCAGGAGTCCGCCCGATGACCGCGACCCTCACCGAACCCGAAGCAGCGCCCGTCCGCCCCGCCTCCGTGGCCCGCGGCTACCGCTTCGAGCTCGTCAAACTCGTCTCCCAGTGGCGCGTTCGCCTGCTGGTGCTCGCCTGCTGGATCGCCCCGGCGCTGTTCGTCGCCGCCGTGAGCCAGCAGAGCGACCTGCCGGTGGACACCGTCTTCGGCCGCTGGATGAACGCCACCGGCTGGGCCGGCTCGCTCGTGATGCTCGGCTTCGCCGGCAGTTACGCGCTTCCGCTGCTCACGTCGGTGGTCGCCGGTGACGTGTTCGCGTCCGAGGACCGGCTCGGCACCTGGCGCCACCTGCTGGTGGCGGTCCGGTCGTACCGGCGGATCTTCGTGGCCAAGGCGCTGGCCAGCCTCACCGTGATCTTCGTGCTCGTGGCCGGGATGGCGATCTCCAGTGCGGTCGGCGGTGTCATCGGCGCCGGCAGCCGGCAGCTGGTCGGGCTCGACGGGCACCTCCTTTCGCCCGGCTCCGCCGCCGCCACCGTGTTGCTCGCCTGGGTGTGCGCGCTGGCGCCGACGCTCGCGCTGGCCGCGGTCGGGCTGCTGGGGTCGGTCGCGCTGGGCCGGTCGCCGATGGGCCTGCTGCTGCCCGCCGTCGTCGCGCTCGCGATGGCGGTCGTGCAGCTGCTGCCCCTGCCCGTGGCCCTGCGCCTCGCGCTGCCGACCTACACGTTCATCGCGTGGGAAGGCCTGTTCACCAGCCCCGCCCAGGCCGGGCCGTTGCTGATCAGCATCCTCGTCTGTCTGGTGTGGACGGTCGTGGCGACCTCGCTGGCCTACCTGCTGTTCCTGCGCCGCGACTTCACCAACCTGAGCTACGACGGTTCGGCCCGGCGCACGATCACCGCCGGCGCGCTGCCGCTGGTCGGGCTGATCGTGGTCGCCTTCGCGGTGATCGCCGTGGCCACGCCGTCACTCGGCTCCGGCGTCACGCAGGACAAGGTGCAGCAGTCGCTCTCGACGACGTTCGCCCACCTCTACCGGCTGCAGACCGACGAACTGCACCGCCCCGCCGTCACCGAAGCGCAGCTCGGCGTCACGTCGGTCTGCCAGAAGGGCGGCGGCCTGGTCGCCCAGGAAGGCCCCGGCAACGACTGGCGGTGCGTCGTCTCGTGGCATCTCCCCGACGTCGAAGCGACTGGTCAGGCCATCTACCAGCTCGACGTCACCTCAGACGGGCGGTTCGTCGCCGACGGCGACGGACCGAAGGAAGTGAACGGTTACTTCCAGGTGCGGACCCCGATCGGGGACCAACCCAACCCGCTGTGGCAGTTCGACGCCAGCGTCGAACTGCTGTCCTCCACCCCGAAGGGATGACCCCATGCAGGTAACACGCCGCCGCAGGCGTGGTGGGAGAGCCGCGTCCGGCTCTTCCGATGCCGGCAGAGCGCGGAAGATCCGCCTCGCCACCGCCGGCACTGCCACTCTCGCTCTGGTCGTGACGGGCTCCGGCATCGGCACCGCGTCGACGCAGGAGTTCGGCAAGCAGCACGTCGGCGAGAACACCAAGGACGGGCTGGTCGTCTCGAGCGACCAGTATCTCGACCCGATCGGTGACCGGCTGGTCGTGAACGACGGCAAGATCATGGCGTCGTCGATCAGCCCGGACGGCACGCACCTCGCCGCGCTGACCACCGACGGCGACGCCGCGCTGACGATCGTGGACCTCAAGAGCTACAAGGTCCAGCAGCTGATCGGCACCTCGGCGAAGGTGAACCTCAAGATCGCCGGCAACGACGTCGGCCAGGAAGGCCCGTCGTACTCCCCCGACGGCAAGTTCCTGTGGCTCGCCCAGACCGACGGCTACACCAAGTTCTCGGTGAACGCCGACGGCTCGCTCGCGAACCCCGTCTCGATCAAGATCCCCGCCGACGGACCCAAGCACGCGCTGGTCGCCCAGGCGGTGTTCTCGCCTGACGGCGCCGTCGCGTACGCCGCGGTGAACGGGCAGAACCGCGTGGTCGCCATCAACGCGTCGACCGGCGCCGTCCAGCAGAGCTGGAACACCGGCATCGCGCCGCGCGACCTCGTGCTCGTGGGCAAGAAGCTCTACGTCAGCAACGAGGGCGGCCGCCTGCCTCGCCCCGGTGAGACGACGATCAACTCCTACAACACCCAGGTGCCGGCCGACCCGTTCACGGGTGCCTCCACCACGGGTACGGTCTCGGTGATCAACACCGCGAAGCCGGCCGCCGCTGTGGGGACCATCAACGTCGGGCTGCACCCGACCGCGGTGTACGCCAGCAACGGCACGGTGTTCGTCGCGAACACGTCCAGCAACAACGTGTCCGTGATCGACTCGGGCAAGGACAAGGTCATCCAGACCATCGCGACCCAGCCGTGGCCCGAGGCCACGGTCGGGTACGAGCCCGACGGCATCACGCTCACCAAGGACGGCCACCTGCTGGTGACGCTCGGCCGCGCCAACGCGATCGCCGTCTACAAGTACTCCAGCCCCAAGGAGCCGGCCAGCTACATCGGCCTGCTGCCCACGGACTACTTCCCGACCGCGATCGCCACGGTGGGCAAGGACATCGTCGTGTCCAACACCCGCGGCATCGACGCCCAGCGCCCGACCACGGCCGCCGGGCACGGCACGCACGACACGACGGCCAGCGTGCAGCGCTTCCAGCTGCCCGACGACCGCACGATCAAGTCGTACACGCCGAAGGTGTTCAAGCAAAACGGCTGGACGGACAAGTCCGTCCTCGTGTCGAACGGCAAGAACAAGAAGCCGGTTCCCGTGCCCGCGCGCCTCGGCGACCCGTCGCCGATCAAGCACGTGTTCCTGCTCGTGAAGGAGAACCGGACCTACGACCAGGTCTTCGGTGACCTGCCGCAGGGCAACGGCGACGCCGCGCTGGCGCAGTTCGGCGAGAACGTGACGCCGAACCAGCACGCGCTGGCGCAGCAGTTCGGGTTGTACGACAACACGTACGACATCGGCACGAACTCCGCCGAGGGCCACAACTGGCTCATGCAGGCCGACGACCCGGAGTACACCGAGTCCTCGGCCGGCGAGTACCTGCGCAGCTACGACACCGAGGACGACGTGCTGGGCCACCAGGCCTCCGGCACGCTGTGGTCGGGCGCGGAGGCCGCGGGCAACACCGTCCGCGACTTCGGCGAGTTCCAGCAGTTCCTGACCAAGCCGTCGGGCGCGTCGTGGCAGAACCTGTACTGCGACAGCAAGAACATGGCCGCGACGGGTGAGCCCAGCGCCTACCCGCTCGTGTCGTCGTCGCCGATCCCGTCGCTCAACGACGTGTCGGTGCACGGCTTCCCGAAGTTCGACACCAGCGTGCCGGACGTGTACCGGGAGCAGATCTGGCAGCAGGACTTCGAGAAGAACGGTCCCGCGAACCTGAACATGTTCTGGCTGTCCAGTGACCACACCGGTGGTCCCGCGAACGCCGCCGCCCAGGTCGCGGACAACGACCTCGCCGTGGGCAAGATCGTCGACACGATCTCGCACAGCCAGTACTGGAAGGACTCCGCGATCTTCGTGGTCGAGGACGACTCCCAGGCCGGGCTGGACCACGTCGACGGGCACCGGGCGCCGATCCAGATCATCAGCCCGTACGCCCAGCACGGGGCCGTGGACAGCACGTACTACTCGCAGATCACGATGGTTCGCACGATCGAGCAGATCCTCGGGATCCAGCCGATGAACCAGAAGGACAGCGCGGCCACCCCGATGGCGAGTGCCTTCACGGACAAGCCGAACCTGGCGCCGTTCAACGCGGTGGCGAACCGCACGTCGCTCACGGGCGGCCTCGCGACGCAGCCGTCGTGCGGTCCGGACGTGGTGGCTCCGCAGTTCGCCTCCGTCCAGCCCGACACCGCGGTGCCGGCGGACAAGCAGCAGGTCGCTTCGCAGTGGTCGGCCTGGCAGAAGAACCAGCGCCTGACCGGTCCGAACGCGACGGCGGACTACGCGAACCCCGCGCAGATGAACCGCTTCACGTGGTACCAGACGCACGGGTTCAAGACCCCGTACCCCGGTGAGAACAAGGTGTTCGCTCCGGACCAGGTGCCGGGTGCGTACATCCCGTCGGCCGAGTCGGACGGCTGAGTTTCCGGTTGAGTGACACGGGCCCCCGGCCGGCTTCCCGCCGGCCGGGGCTTCGTGCTTTCGGGACAGGAATCCCTGGCGATTCGGGCAGCCGCGCCCCGGTGCGGGCCCGGCGCTGGTAACGATGGGGAGATGACCGGTCCCGTCGTCACCACCCCGTACGGCCGGGTGCGGGGCAGCGTGCGCGAAGGCGTCACGCGGTTCCTCGGCATCCCTTACGCGGCCGCGCCGTTCGGCGAAGCCCGGTTCCGGGCGCCGCGCCCGCCCGAGGCGTGGGACGGCGTGCGGGACGCGCTCGAGTTCGGGCCGACCGCGCCTTCGGCGCCGTTGCCGGGTTCGTTCCTGGCGGAGCCGGTGGTCGAGGGGCCGGACTGCCTCAACCTCAACGTGTGGACACCCGACCCGTCCACGGCGGGCCTGCCGGTGCTGGTGTGGCTGCACGGCGGCTCGAACGTCACCGGCTCGTCGGCGATGCCGATCTACGACGGAGCGGCGTTCGCGCGGCGCGGGGTCGTGTTCGTGTCGGTGAACTTCCGGCTGGGCGCGGAAGGCTTCGCGCTGCTGCCGGACGCGGTCGCGAACCGCGCTCTGCTCGACCAGGTCGCGGCGCTGGAGTGGGTGCGCGCCGGGATCGCGGCGTTCGGCGGGGACCCGGACGCGGTGACGTTGTTCGGCACGTCGGCGGGCGCGGGTGCGACGCTCGCGCACGTAGCGATGGACCGTGGTTTGTTCCGGCGGGCGATCGTGCAGAGCGCCAACGCGCGGGCCGCGCTTTCCGCGTCCGACGCGCTTCTGGTCACCGGCGAGATCGCGCGCGCCGCCGGCGTGGAGCCGACGGCGGCGGGGTTCGCGCGCGTTGCCCCGGAGAAGCTCGCCGCGCTGTCGACGGCGGCCGTCACGGACCTCACGGCCGACCTCGACCCCGCGCGCTGGGGCGCGACGACCGTGGCCGCCGCGCAGCCGTTCCTGCCGGTCGTGGACGGGGAGGTGCTGGCCGAACCGCCGTTCGACGTGGTGCTGCGCGGAGGCGGGGTGGATCTCTTGATCGGCACCAACGCCGACGAACTGCTGGCGCTGGCCGGCACGTCGCTTCCGGACGGTGTCTCGCATTCCGACGTGACGGAGTTGCTGGGGCGCCTGGGTCTTGCGGTCGAGGCCGTTGCCGAAGGGACCACGCCGGTCGAGCTTTACGCCGACGTGCTGACCGATGCGCTGTTCCGCCGTCCGGCCTCGGAGATCGCGCGAGCGCGGGCGGCGTTCGTGTACGAGTTCGCGTGGCCCTCGCCGTTGCCCGGGGTGGGTGCGGCGCACGGGCTGGAGCTGGGGTTCGTGTTCGGCAACCTCGGGTTGTCCGCGCTGGAAGGGCCGACGCCGCCGCGCGAGCTGGCCGATCGGGTGCAGGCGGCGTGGGTGGCCTTCGCCGCGACCGGTGACCCGGGGTGGCCGCGGCACAGCGAGGACGGCGGGGTGTTCGTGTTCCGGGCCTGACGGCCTTGAAAAACCACGCGTTCGCCTCCGTGTGGATCGCCGTTACTGTCGGATGCATGTCCGACGCCGTGCTTCTCGCCGTCGACGAGAACGCGGAATCGCTGCGTGACGTCGAACGGGAATTGCGCGAGCGCTACGCGCGCCACTACCGCATCGTGAGCCTTGCTTCGGCGCAGGAAGCGTTGGCGCTGCTCGAAGAACTCGCCGCGGACGGTGAAGACGTCGCGCTCGTGCTGGCCGGTCAATGGCTTTCCGGGACGACGGGCGGCGAATTGCTGGCCCAGGCGCGCCGGCTGCACCCGCACGCGAAACGCGGGCTGCTGATCGCGTGGGGCGAATGGGGAGACCGCGCGACGGGTGAGGCGATCTTCGACGCGATCGCGCGCGGGCACATCGACCACTACGTGCTCAGGCCGCTGGCCGCACCGGACGAGGTTTTCCACCACGCGATCTCGAACCTGCTGCTCGAATGGACCGAGGTGCGGCGCACGTCGCCGTACACGATCCACGTGGTCGGCAACTCCTGGTCGGGCCGGGCCTACCAGCTGCGGGAGGTCCTCGGGCGGTGCGCGATCCCGCACTCGTTCTCCCTGGCCGACTCGAATGAAGGCCGCGCCCGCATCGCCCAGGCCGGGCCGGGCGAGCTCCCGATCGTCGTCTTCCCCGACGGCACGGTCCTGCGCAACCCGACCGACGCCGACATCGCCGTGGCCTCGGGGGCGCCGGTCAACCCGGACCGCATGGAGTTCGACCTCGTGATCGTCGGCGCCGGGCCGGCCGGGCTGTCGGCGGCCATGTACGGCGCGTCGGAAGGGTTCGGCACGCTGGTCGTCGACGAGGGCGGTCTCGGCGGCCAGGCGACGTCCAGCTCGCTGATCCGCAACTACCTCGGTTTCCCGCGCGGCGTCAGCGGCCGCCGGCTGGCGCAGCAGGCGTACGACCAGTCGTGGGTGTTCGGGGCGAAGTTCGTGTTCATGCAGCGGGCGGCCGAGCTGCGGCGCGACGACGAGCTCGCGATCACGCTGTCCAACGGCACGCAGGTGCGCTCGCGCGCGGTGCTGCTCGCGCTGGGCGCCACCTACCACCGGCTGGGCGTGCCGGAGCTGGAGGCGTTGAACGGGGCCGGCGTCTACTACGGCGGCCCGGCTTCCGAGGCGCCCGGTGTCGCCGACCGCGAGGTCTTCGTCGTCGGCGGCGGGAACTCGGCCGGCCAGGCCGCGCTGTACCTGGCGCGGTTCGCCAAGCAGGTCACGCTCCTGGTCCGCGGCCGGTCGCTGGGGGCGGGCATGTCGCACTACCTGGCCCGGGAGATCGAGGCCACGCCAGGGCTGCGGGTGCGGGTCGCCACCGAGATCGTCGGCGGAGGGGGCACCGGGTGGCTGGAGCAGCTCGTGCTTCGCGACCGGCGGACCGAACGCGAGGAGACCGTGGCCGCGGACGGGTTGTTCGTCATGATCGGGGCGCACCCGCACACGGACTGGCTGCCCCCGGAAGTCGAACGCGACGACCGCGGCTTCATCGTGACCGGCGCTGACCTCCGTGCCTGGCCGCTCTCGCGGGACCCGCTGCCGCTCGAGACGAGCCTGCCCGGCGTGTTCGCGGCGGGCGACGTGCGGCACGCTTCGGTAAAGCGGGTGGCTTCGGCGGTGGGCGAGGGTTCGGTCGCGATCCAGCTGCTGCACCGGATGTTCGCGGCCGAAGCGCTGCGGCCGCGCGGGCGGCCGCAGGAACCGGCGGAGCCCGTCGGGCGGTGAGGGCTGTTTTCAAGCTTGCCTGTGGGCGAACTCGTTGCCCTCGGGATCTTGCCTGGGGGACAACGGATCCGCACCCGCAGCCAGTTCGAGCCGCAGACGGTTGCGGCCGCGCTTGGTGTCGGTAGAACTGAGGAACTCGATCGCCGGGCCCCGGCGGGACGGACTGCGCACGCCGACGATCTGCGGACCCTGATCGGCCGTGATCGGCCAGCCGATGAGCTCCGACCAGAACTCCGCCAGCCGCGCGGGTTCTCTCGTGTCGACGACCAGCGCCGCGAGCGCCCCCGAGCCGTCGTACTCCGGCCGCGGCTCGAGGACGCAGAACTCGTTGCCCTCGGGGTCGGCGAGGACCACCCAGGGGACGTCACCCTGGCCCAGGTCCAGGTGCCGCGCGCCCAACGACAGGGCTCGCTCGATGACCTCGCGCTGGTGCTCCGGGGTGCGGCTCGCCAGGTCGAGGTGGAGGCGGTTCTTGTGCACCTTGGGCTCCGCCTCGGGGACGAACACGAGGTCGAACTCGCACCCGTCCTCGGCGGGCGGCCGCACGGTCGGCGCAGCGAGGCCCTGCGCGGGACTGCTCCCCGCCCGGTGCTGCCCGCCGGCCAGGATCGGTGGTGGGTCGGCAACGTCGCTTTGGTCGCCGGGTCGGGCTTCTGGTTGCCCAGCACGACTGTCCCGCCCAGCGCTGACGGCGGCCGCCGCGGAAGGCGGCCGGTCCGCCGCAGGCCCCGGCAGCAAGGCATCCGGCTCGACTTCCACGCCGGGCAAGCCCGGCGCCTCACCGACGCCGAGCGACTGTCCCTCGGCCGCGGCGGAAGCCAACCCACCGACCGAACGGCCCGGCAGCACCGTCGCAGCACCCGTACCGCCGGCGGCCGATTCGACATCTGCGTCGATCGCCGCGTCTTGTTGCTCCGCGAACCTGTCCGGCCCCGCACCAACAACCGCCTCGGACGACGCGGGAGCAGCGGGTGTGCGGACGGCCGGAGGTCCAGCCGGCGCGGGCGCAGCAGCCGCACCCTCGTCGGTCGGCTCGGTGAGGTGCCAGTCGAGCAGCGCGGCCCAGAAGCGGGCCAGCTCCTGGGGCCGCGCGGCGTCGAGGGTGAGGGCGGACGGCGTCGTCATGAGGGCGAAGGTAGCGGGGGCCACCGACAGGAACCGGGGAAGCTTCCCCACTTTCCGGTTCAGCGGGTGGCCAGCCGCAGCAAGGCCCAGAGTTGCGCGGCCAGGTCGTGGCCGCGCGAGGAGACGACGGCGGTCGGGGCGGCGCGGCCCCACAGCCAGAGGTAGACGTTGGCCGGGTCGCCGCTGACGAGTTCGTCGGCGGACCGGGCCTCCTCGGGCGAGCAGCGCCACGCGTCCATGGTTTCGGGGCCCGCGCGGGCGATCCAGCTGTGGCCGCCGGTCTGGATGCCGACGGTGCCGTGGCGGGTGCCGGTGAGGCCGAGCAGGGCGAGTTTGTGGCCGAAGTACAGGGTGAGGACCTCGTCGACGCCGTCGGTGGCGAGGTCGGCGGGCACGGCCGGGTGGTCGACGCCGGCGGCGCGCTCGGCGTCGACGCGGTGGACGAGCGTCTCGTGGAGGGTGCGGCGGCGCCAGAAGCCGTACGTGGGATCGGCGGACCACCAGGTGGCGGCGTGGTCGGCCGGGTCGTGGGCGGCCAGTTCGGCGATCAGCGCGTCGCGGCCCGAGGCGTAGTATTCCGCGACCGTTTCCTCCTGGTGCGGGATGCGCTGCCACTGCGCGGGCTTGTGGCCCTCACGCAGCCAGCCGAGGGTGACGCGGTGGACACTGCCGACGTGCCGCAGCAGCTCCCCCAGCGTCCAGCCGGGGGCCGTGGGCACCGGCGCCTCGGCCGACGCCGTGTGCGCCACTTCCCCCAGCACGCGCGCTTCGATCTCCAGCGCTTCGAGCAACCGGCCGTGGTCGACCGGACCGAGCTCACGCGACATGGGCTTCGCCGGAGATGGGCAGGCCGTGGACGAGCCGGCGGACCAGTTCGAGGAACAGACCGGTGGCGCGCAGCAGGTTCGCGGCCGACTCGGCCGTGACTTTGCCCGTGATGCCGGCTTCGGCGGCCGCACGGGTGGCCGAGTTGGCGGCGAAGAAGGCAGACCACTCCTGCAGCTCCGGCGCCACGGCGTCGAGCAGCACCCAGCCGCTGGCCGGACGGCCGCGGCCCCGGCGCGGCCGCCCGCGCACGGCGAGCACCGCCGCCGCACCGCGCAGCGCCGCGAGGTAAGCGCCGATGAACCGCTCGGCGGGATCACGTTCGTTCTCGGCGTCGGCCAGACCGCGCTTGGCCTGGGCGAGCAGGGTGGCCGCCGCCGGGGGTGCCGGCGGGCGAAGCGACAGGGGCAGCTGAGGCTGCCCGGGGTCAGGGGACACGACCGAGACGGACATGACGACCCTCCTCCCGCTCGGGCGAGTCCGGCAGGTGCCCGGCCGCGGGGCGCTTCCCCCGCCCCTCGCCGGGCACCTGCCGGTGAACACTCACCGGATGTCGAACGTCTGTTCGAACGATTTCCAGAGTAACCCCCGGTGCCGCGTTCTCTCAACCCCGCCGGTGGAATCCGGGGACGTGGTGCGGGACACGGTGCCGTCGGCGTGGTCTCATAACGGCATGAGCTCCCTCGACCATCCCGCCGTCGCCAAGGTCACAGCCGCTCTGAGCGAAGCAGGCCAGCAGGCCGCCGCCGAGGGGGTGCGCGTGTTGCCGGCCGAGGTCCGCACCGCGGCCCAGGCCGCCGAAGCGCTCGGGGTCGAGGTCGGGGCGATCGCCAACAGCCTCGTGTTCCGCGCCCGCACGACCGGGGGCGAGGAGACGGCCCTGCTCGCCCTCACCTCCGGCGCCCACCGCGCCGACCCGGCCCGCCTGGCCGCGCTCGCCGGCCTCGCCGAGGTGGGCAAGGCCGACGCGGACTTCGTGCGCGAGCACACCGGCCAGCCCATCGGCGGCGTCGCCCCCGTCGGGCACCCCCGGCGGCTCGTGACGCTCGTGGACACGGCCCTGCGCGCGTACGACGAGGTGTGGGCCGCGGCCGGGCACCCGAAGTCGGTGTTCCCGACGACGTTCGACGGGCTCGTCGAGCTGACCGGGGGCACCCCGGGCGCGCTCGCGGCGGGAGTGGAGGATGGACAGCCGTGACCGCCATGTCCTCCGGGTGTTCCCGATACGTGCAGTTGTCCGCGGACGAGTTCCGCACACGCCTGCCCGAAGCGCTGGCCATCTACGTGAAGGCCATGCAGTACCCCGAAGGCACCGCCGAGCAGCGCGCGCCGATGTGGCTCACCCACGCGTTGCGCGAGGGCTGGCGCTGCATGGCCGCCCTCGACGCCGACGACGTGCTGCTCGGCCTCGCCTACGGGTACAAGGGCCGCGCCGGGCAGTGGTGGCACGAGCAGGTGCGCCACGGCCTCACCCGCCGCTCCGGCCCCGAGGAGGCCGAGCGGTGGATGAGCGACTACTTCGAGCTCACCGAGATCCACGTGCGCCCCGAGAACCAGGGCAAGCAGATCGGCGAGGACCTGCTGCGCCGGCTGCTCGACGGGGTCCCGAACGCCAACGTGCTGCTGTCCACGCCCGAAGGCACCAGCCGCGCGTGGAAGCTCTACCGGCGCACCGGTTTCGTCGACGTCCTGCGCGACTACCAGTTCACGGGCGACCCGCGTCCGTTCGCGATCCTCGGCCGTCCGCTGCCGCTCGACCCGAAGTAGGTTCCGGGCGCCAATAGCCGACGGCCAGGGCCGCGGTCAGCAGGGCCGCGCCGCCCCAGGCCTGCGGGCTCAGGTGCTCGTGGAGGAAGGCGACGGACAGGATCGTCGCCGTGAGCGGTTCCAGCAGCGCCGACAGCGCGCCGAGCACGGGGTGGGCCGTGGTGAGGCCCTTGAAGTACGCGGCGTACGCGAGCGCTGTTGGCACGACGCCGAAGTAGACCGCGACGAGCAGCACGTCGGGGCGCGCGGGCAGCCCCAAGCCCAGCGTGAGGGCGGCCGGGGTGAGCAGCAGACCGCCGGTGAGGCAGCCGTACGCGGTGGTGGCCAGGGGGTCGTCGACCGGACGGGTGGTGAGGATCGCGAACCCGGCCGCCGCGGCGAGGGCCAGGACGATGGCTGTTTTCGAGGTTTCGACGTGCGGCGTCCAGGACAGCAGCACCAGGCCGGCCAGGGAGCCGACGACCGACAGCAGGGTCCAGGACCGCGGCGCCCGCCGCTTCCGGACCGCCGTGGCGACGGTGAGCATCACGGGCGCGGCGCCGATGGTGGTCATGGTCGCCGTGGCGACGGACCCGAGCGCGACGGCGGCGAAGTAGGTCGTCTGGAAGAACGCGAACAACACGCCGACCACGAGCACCCGCCCGATCCGGGCGCGCGGAACCCCCTTGCCGGACACCGCGATCGCCGCCGCCCCTCCCAGCAGCAAGCGATACGCGGCGACGGCCAGCGGGTGCAGCCCGGCCAGCTGCCCGAGCAACGACCCGGCCAACCCCCCGGTCCCCCACAACACCCCGGCGACAACCAGCGCGACCGACCCCCGGGCGCGCTCGGACAGCACAACAGACATGGACAACGCTCCAGCGTCGAAGGATTTCGGACATCGACGACGCGGGGCGGTTTTCGCTTTCGTGCAGCACTGATCAGCCGCGGGGTCCTGGGACGGACTCACACGCGGCGGACACCACCCCGCTCAGAGCGCGGGCGGTGGGGTGACGAGGAAGATCCGATGCACGGGCGGGAGTTTAGGGGGTGGGGCGGTGGTGGAGCCAAAGGGTTTTCGCGCGAAGGGAAGTTCCCCGAACACAGTGAAGCCCTCCACCGCCGCGGCCGTGGAGGGCTTCACCGAGCCGAACCAGAGAACTCAGCTCAACAGAGCCAACTGCTCCCGCAACGTGTCCAGCCCCATCCCGCCCATCTCCAGCGCGCGGGTGTGGAACTGCTTGATGTCGAACGCATCCCCCAGCCGGCGGCGGGCGTCGTCGCGGGCGGCCAGCCAGAGGCGTTCGCCGAGTTTGTACGCGGGGGCCTGGCCGGGCCAGCCGAGGTAGCGGTCGATCTCGTCGCGGACGTGGGCCTGGTCGGTGATGGTGCGGGTGAGCATGAACTCCAGGCCGAGGTCCGGGGTCCAGCGCGAGCCCTCGTGGAAGCCCGTGCCGCGCGGGATCTCGAGTTCCAGGTGCATGCCGAGGTCGACGACGACGCGGGCGGCGCGGAACAGCTGTTCCGAGAGCATGCCGAGCAGGTTGCCGTCGTCCGACAGGTAACCGAGTTCCTGCATGAGGCGCTCGGAGTACAGGGCCCAGCCCTCACCGTGGGCGGAGATGAAGGTCATGAGCCGCTGGTACTTGTTGAGCGACGCGGCCTGGTTGACGGCCGTCGCGATCTGCAGGTGGTGGCCCGGCACGCCCTCGTGGTACACAGTGGACACTTCGCGCCAGGTGGTGAACTCGTCCTTGTCCGCCGGCAGCGACCACCACATCCGGCCGGGGCGGGTGAAGTCCTCGCTCGGGCCGGTGTAGTACGCGCCGACGCCGCCGCCCGGCGGGGCGATGCGGCACTCCAGCGCCATGAGGCGGTCGGGGATGTCGAAGTGCTTGCCGCGCAAGGACTTCAGGGCCTCGTCGGACAGCGACTGCATCCAGACCTCGAACTGCGGGCGGCCCTGCACGCGGTAGCGCGGGTCGGCGTCGAGCACCTCGGCGGCCTCCGCGACGGACGCACCGGGGCGGATCCGCTCGGCCACCGCGCGCATCTCGGTGTCGATGCGGGCGAACTCGTGCCAGCCCCATTCGTACGCCTCGCGCAGGTCCAGCTCCGCGCCGATGAAGTACCGCGACCACAGCCGGTAGACGTCCTCGCCCACGGCGTCCTTGGCCGGGGCCTTCGGCGCGAGCTCGGCGCGCAGGAAACCGG
Organism: Amycolatopsis sp. NPDC047767; assembly: GCF_040704195.1. Lineage (NCBI taxonomy): Bacteria > Bacillati > Actinomycetota > Actinomycetes > Pseudonocardiales > Pseudonocardiaceae > Amycolatopsis > Amycolatopsis sp. NPDC047767. The sequence continues at coordinate 52,265 of NZ_JBEYSJ010000020.1, read as the reverse complement.
CGAACTCCGCGAACGCCTCGTCGGCCGCGCGAGCGCCTGCCTGCAGATCACTGGACAACGCAGCACCCACCTCGCCCGCGTTGCCCACGAGGCCGGCGAAGAAGCTCGGCCCCTCGCCGAGGCCGGCGTAGGTCTCGCACTGCTCGGCGACCTTGCCGACCTGCCGCAGCGCCGACACGCGCCCGGCGTCGGCCGCGGCCAGCAGCGACGCGCGCACCCCCGCGAGCGCTTCGGGCACCTTCTTCAGGCGGGCCGCGATGTCAGCCCACTGCTCGGGCGTGTCCATCGGCATCAGGTCGAACACCATGCGCAGGTCCTGCACCGGGCTCGCGATCACGTTCAGCGCGGCGATGTCGAGGCCGGCGTCGTGGATCTCCACGTCCAGGCCCACGCGCTCGGTGAACACCGTCTTCGCGACCCGCTCCCCCGCGTCGGCGGGCTCGGCGGCGGTCACGTCCGCGAGCGCCTTCGCCGCGAGCTCGGCCCGGGCCGCGTGGCCGGCGGGCGAGTAGTCGGTGAGCTGGTCGTCGTACCCCGAGACGCCGAGCATGGTGGCCGCGACCGGGTCCACGGCCGCGTAGTCGTCGACGTACCGGTCCGAGATCCCGTGCACGCTGTGTTCGCTGGAAGCCATGGGCCGAACCGTACCGGCCGGGCCCCGGCCGGGGGTACGGACTTACGCGCGCGCCGGCACGAGCCCGAGGCGCGTCACCACCTCGCGCGTGGCTTTGGACCGGTTGAACGTGTAGAAGTGCAGGTCCGGCACACCCTCGGCGAGCAGTTTCTCACCCAGTTCGGTGACGGCGTCGATCCCGGCCGCGCGGAACGCCTTCGGGTCGTCCGAAAGGGGCTCCAGCCGGTCGAGCAGCCGCTGCGACGCGGGTGCGCCCGAGAGCTTGATCGTGGTGTGCAACGTGCGCAGCGTGGTCAGCGGCATGATGCCGGGCAGCACCAGCGCGTCGCAGCCCGCGGCGGCCACGCGGTCGCGCAGCCGCAGGAAGTCCTCGGCCTCGAAGAACAGCTGCGCGATGGCGAAATCGGCGCCGGCGCGGAACTTCCGCACGAGGTACTTGGTGTCCGACTCCAGGTCCGGCGACCGCGGGTGCCCGTACGGGAACGCCGACACGCCGACGCAGAAGTCGCCCAGCGAGCGGATGAGCTCCACCAGCTCCTCGGCGTACGTGAGACCTTCGGGGTGCGGCACCCAGTCGCCGTACACCTCGCCGGCCGGGTCGCCGCGCAGCGCCAGGATGTTGCGCACGCCGACGGCCGCGTACCAGCCGATCACGTTGCGCAGCTCCGACACCGAGTGGTCGACCGCGGTCAGGTGCGCCATCGGGCAGAGCGTGGTCTCGGTGGCGACGCGGGCGATGCTGCGGATCGTGCCATCGCGGCTCGAACCGCCCGCGCCGTAGGTGATCGACATGTACGCCGGGTCGAACGGCTCGAGCTCCCGGATGGAGCGCCAGAGCACGGCCTCGTCGGCCTCGTCGCGGGGCGGGAAGAACTCGATGGAGAACCGGGGCCCGTCCCCCTGCAACCGCTCGATCACCGACGTCATGAACGCACATGTTAGTGGGCGAAACCGGACACTGGCAGCCCCGGCGCGTGGCCTTGGCCACGGGTACCGTCGGACTCGCACCCTCCGGCGAGGAGCCACCGATGAGCCGCGAAGACGACACCGCCTGGGACGAAGACGTGCGAGTGGCCGTGTACCGGGCCTTCGCCACCCACGGACGCGCGCCGACGGCACCGGAGCTGGCCGACGCGGCGCACGGCTCGCTGGCCGTGGCCAAGCAGGCCCTGCACCGCCTCGCCGACGCCCGCCACCTGGTGCTCGACGAGTGCGAGCACGTGGTGCTGGCCCACCCGTTCGCGGCGATTCCGCTGGGGTTCTCCGTGATGGGCGAGCGAACGCTGTGGTGGGGCGGCTGCGCGTGGGACTCGTTCGCGATCCCGCACCTGGTGCCCGCCGAGCCCGAAGTCCTCGTCGCCACCCGCTGTCCGTGCTGCACCGAGCCCACCGCGTTGGTCGTGAGCCGCGAAGCGCCGCCCGAAGGGCCTCAGGTCGCCCACTTCCCCGTGCCGACGGCCCGCATGTGGGACGACGTGCGCCACACCTGTTCCGTCCAGCGCCTGTTCTGCGGCGAGTCCTGTGTGGACGAATGGACCGAGCGCACGGGCATGGCGAAAGGCACCGTGCTCGACCTCCCGGCCCTGTGGCGCCTGGCCGAGGGCTGGTACGCCGGACGCCTGGCGCACGGCTACCGGCGCCGGGAACCGGCGGAGGCCGCCGCGTACTTCACTGCCGCCGGGCTGCCCGGCGAGTTCTGGACAGGACGGTCGTAAGGGCCGCGACCGGGCGGGCAGGCTGAGACGACTCGGCCGCGAGCACCCGCCACGGTGCGCACCCACGACCGGCCGAGCACATCCCGCAGCAGACGTCTCGTGCGCCACATCGGGGGCACCCGGCGCGAGCGGCCGGGCCCGCGCCCCGGATGATGGCGGCATGGACGCGCCCGGTTTCGACGACGATCTGCCTGCCCACGTCGAGCGTGCGCTGACCGCGTTCCTCGAGCGTGCGGGCGACGAGATCGTGCGCACGGAGCCGAGTGTCGCGGCGGGCATCGACGTGCTGTCGGGCTTCGTGCTGTGCGGGGGCAAGCGCATCCGGCCGACGTTCGCGTGGTGGGGCTGGCGCGGGGCCGGCGGGGCGGCGTCCGGCACCGAAGCCGAGGGTGCGCTGCAGGTCGTGGCAAGCCTGGAGCTGATCCAGGCGTGCGCGCTGATCCACGACGACCTCATCGACTCCTCCGACTCGCGCCGCGGCAACCCGACCGTGCACGTCGCGTCGGCCAAGGTGCACGCCGACCACGGCTGGCTGGGTTCGCCCGCGACGTTCGGGCTGGCCACGGCGGTGCTCGTCGGCGACCTCGCGCTCGCGTGGGCCGACGACATGTTCGCCGAGGCCCCGCTGCCCGCGCAGACGCTGGCGAAGGCCCGCCCGGCCTGGCGCGCGATGCGCACGGAGGTGCTCGCCGGGCAGTACCTCGACGTCCGCACGCAGGCCGTCGGCGACGCGTCGCCCGAGGCCGCGCTGCGCATCGACCGGCTGAAGACCGCCGCGTACACCGTGCAGCGCCCGCTGCACCTGGGCGCCGCGCTCGCCGGGGCCGACGACCGGCTCGTCGACACGTTGCTGGAGTTCGGCGGCGACGTCGGCGTGGCGTTCCAGCTGCGCGACGACCTGCTGGGCGTGTTCGGCGACCCGTCCGTGACCGGCAAGCCCGCGGGCGACGACCTGCGCGAGGGCAAGCGCACCCTGCTCGTGGCCCTGGGCCTGCAGCTGGCCGACGAGCGCGGCGACCGCACGGCCGCCAAGGTGATCGCCGACGCCATCGGCAAGGCCGACCTGTCCGACACGGCCGTGGACGCCGTGCGCGAGGCCCTGACGAGCGTCGGCGCGGTCGACGCCGTGGAGCACCGCATCGACGACCTCACCGCCTCGGCGATGGCCGCCCTCGAGCGCGCGCACCTGGCCGAGCCGGCTCCGGCCGCACTGGCCGACCTCGTCGGCAAGGCGACGCGGCGGACCTCGTGACCAAGACCGTCTCCGGGCCCACCGACCACGTGGTGGTGGTCGGAGCGGGCCTGGCCGGGCTTTCGGCGACGCTGCACTTGCTCGGCGCGGGCCGCCGCGTGACGCTGCTGGAGCAGGACAAGGTGCCGGGCGGGCGCGCCGGGCAGCAGGACTTCGGCGCCAACGCGGTGGACACCGGCGCGAGCGTGCTGACCATGCCGGAGCTGGTGGACGAGGCCCTGCACGCCGTCGGCGAATCGCTGGCGGACGCGCTGCCGCTCACCAAGCTCGACCCCGCCTACCACGCCCGCTTCGCCGACGGCAGCACGCTCGCGCTGCGCACCGACGGCGACGCGATGGAGCAGGAGATCCGCGCGTTCGCCGGCCCCACCGAGGCCGCCGGTTATCGCGCGCTGCGCCGCTGGCTCACCGAGCTGTACGCGGCGCAGAAAGACCACTTCATCGGCGCCAACTTCGATTCGCCGCTCGACCTGGCGCGCCCGGAGCTGGTGAAGCTCGCCGCGCTGGGCGGGTTCGGGCGGCTCGGCCCGAAAGTCGCGAAGTTCCTGCGCGACGAACGCGTGCGCCGGCTGTTCTCCTTCCAGGCGCTCTACGCGGGGCTCGACCCGGCGCGGGCGCTCGGCGCGTACGGCGTGATCGCGTACATGGACACCGTCGGCGGCGTCTACTACCCGCGGGGCGGCATGGGCGCGGTTGCGCGCACGATGGCCGCGGCCGCCGCGAAAGCGGGCGCCGACCTGCGGTTCGGCACCGAAGCCGCGTGGCTGGAGCGCGTGTCGGCGCGGGTGCGGGCCGTGCGCACGCGTTCGGGCGAGCGGATCGGGTGCGACGCGGTCGTGCTCGCCACCGAGCTCGGCACCGCGTACCGGCTGGTGGGCGCCCGGCCCGGTCGCGTGCTCCCGTTGCGCTACTCGCCTTCGGCCGTGGTCCTGCACGGGCGCGCGAAGCGGTCGTGGCCGCAGCTCGGGCACCACACGATCTTCTTCGCCCGGGCCTGGGACCGGACGTTCGCCGAGATCGTGCGCGAAGGCCGGCTGATGAGCGATCCGTCGCTGCTCGTCACGCGGCCCACCGCGACGGAACCGGGGCTCGCGGGCGACGGCGGCGAGATCGTGTCGGTGCTCGCGCCCGCGCCGAACCTGCGCCGCGGCGGCATCGACTGGCCGCGCGTCGGCCCGGCCTACCGCGAGGAACTGCTGCGCACACTGGAATCCCGCGGGCTGACGGGGTTCGGCGACGAGTTCACCGTGGACGAGGTCGTGACGCCCGCCGACTGGGCCGCGCGCGGGCTGTCCGCGGGCACGCCGTTCTCGCTGGCCCACACGTTCACCCAGACCGGCCCGTTCCGGCCCGCCAACCTCGTGCGGGCCGCGGGCAACGTGGTGCTCGCCGGCTGCGGCACCACCCCCGGCGTCGGCATCCCGCCGGTGCTGATCTCCGGACGTCTCGCCGCGGAAAGGATCACCGGCCGGTGACAGAACTGGACGCCGCCGGCATCTCGGACCCCGGCCTGCGGGCCGCCTACGCCGAATGCCGCCGCATCAACGCCCACCACGGCCGCACGTTCTTCCTCGCCACCCGGCTCCTGCCCGCGCGGGCCCGGCCCGCCGCGCACGCGCTGTACGGCTTCGCGCGCATGGCCGACGAGCTCGTGGACAACCCGGAACCGGGTACGGATCCCAAGGCCGCGCTGGACAACGTGGCCGGGATGGTCGACGAGGTCTACGAAGGCGGCGCGCCGGCCGATCCCGTGCTGGCCGCGCTCGCCGACACCGTGCGCCGCTACGGCATCCGGCGCGAGCTCGTGGACGCGTTCCTGCACTCGATGCGGATGGACCTCACCGTCACCGAGTACGCCACATATGCGGAGCTGGCGGAGTACGTCCACGGTTCGGCGTGCGTGATCGGGCTGCAGATGCTGCCGGTGTTCGGCACCGTCGTTCCCTTGGCAGAGGCCGAATCCAGCGCCGCTGCGCTCGGGGAAGCGTTCCAGCTTACGAACTTCTTACGGGACATCGGCGAAGACCTCGACCGCGGCCGGCTTTACCTTCCCGTTGAAGAACTTTCGGCGTTCGGTATCGACCGCGAACTGCTCGTAGAGTCACGCCGGCGCGGGGTGCCCGATCCGCGCGTGCGGCGTGCGCTCGCCGTCGGCGTGTCGCGCGCCCGCGCGGTGTACCGGCGCGCCGAAGCCGGAATTCCCTTGCTGCGTCCCGAATCCCGGCCCTGCGTGCGCACGGCGATCACGCTGTACGAAGGCATCCTCGACGAGATCGAGGCGCTGGACTACGACGTGCTCAACCGGCGCGCGGTCGTCGGCAAGGGCCGCCGCCTGGCCGTGGCGCTGCCGCGGTTGGTCACCGTGTGGGCCCGCGGCCGCGTGCGTAGGCTCTGAGCCATGACTTCCGCTTCGAACCGGCGGCTGCGGGTCGGCCTGCAGCTCCAGCCGCAGCACGCCGACTACGACACCATCCGCCGCACCGCCTCGGCGGCCGAGGACATCGGCGCCGACATCGTCTTCAACTGGGACCACTTCTACCCGCTCTACGGCGATCCCGACGGCATGCACTTCGAGTGCTGGACCATGCTCGGCGCCTGGGCGGAGTCGACGTCCCGCGTCGAGATCGGCGCGCTGGTCACGTGCAACAGCTACCGCAACCCGGAGCTGCTCGCGGACATGGCCCGCACCGTCGACCACATCTCGGGCGGCCGGCTCATCCTCGGCATCGGCTCGGGCTGGTTCGAGAAGGACTACGACGAGTACGGCTACGAGTTCGGCACCGCCGGCGGGCGCCTCGACAACCTCGCCGAGTCGCTGCCGCGCATCGAATCCCGGCTGGGCAAGCTGAACCCGGCGCCGACGCGCAAGATCCCCGTGCTCATCGGCGGTGGCGGCGAGAAGAAGACCCTCAAGATGGTCGCGAAGCACGCCGACATCTGGCACGGCTTCGGCGACCCGGAGGTCGTCGAGCGCAAGGTGAAGATCCTCGACCAGCACTGCGCCGACCTCGGCCGCGACCCGCTCGAGATCGAGCGCTCCTGCGGCGTGCAGGGTGACCCGGAAGAGCTCGGCCCGAAGCTCGTCGAGCTGGGCGTGACCACGTTCACCGTCGGCGTCGGCGGTCCCGACTACGACCTCACGGCCCTCAAGACGTGGGTCGCCTGGCGCGACAAGCAGAACGGCTGACACACGAAGTTCTCCGAAGGCCTCCTCGCGCGAGCGGGGAGGCCTTCGGGCGGTTCGGACGGAAAACTCGGAGCGGCAGGCCGCGATCGGCTACCCCACGTGGTCGGACCGGCGCGGAGCGAATCGGGCGAAAAGCCTAGAAAGCCATGGCCTGGGCGCGCCGCTTCACTTCGGTGCCGTGGCTCGTCCGCAGCGCGTTGACGGGGGTCACGCCCGGCAGCGTGTCGTCCTCCGCGAAGAGCCAGCGCAGCATCTCGGTGCGGCTGAACCCCGAGTCCGCGAGCACCGTGATGGTGCCCGCCAGGCCCTTGACCACTCCGTCTTTGACGAAGAAATCGCTGGGCACGCACAGCTCGCCTTTGCGGCGCACGGCGATCAAGTGACCGTCGCGCAGCATCTGGCGCACCTTGTTGGACGAGATCCCGAGCACGGCCGCCACCTGGTTCAGGGGAAGGACGGTGACAGCGGAGTCGAGGACGTCATCGGCGACAGGAATCCCACTCACACGTGACACTGTGCCACATTCGACCGGTTTCCCGACTGGTACGCACGGGTGACCCGCCTCCTCACCTCACCCAGGCGGGCGTGGTTCCGTACGATAGCCAGCCGTGACACGCACGCACCCCAGCCTCGTCGGCACGCTGCTCGAACGCCGCTACCGCGTGGACAGGCTGCTCGCCCGGGGCGGGATGTCGTCGGTCTACCGGGGGATGGACACCCGGCTGGACCGCGCGGTCGCGATCAAGATCATGGATCCCCGCTTCGCCGACGACCGCTCGTTCGTGGACCGTTTCGTGCGCGAAGCGCGTTCGGCCGCCCAGCTGCACCACCCGAACGTGGTCGCCGTGCACGACCAGGGCTTCGACGTCCCGCCCGGCGAGGACGCGGGGCTCGCATTCCTCGTGATGGAGCTCGTCGACGGCGGGACGCTGCGCGACCTGCTGTCCGAGCAGGGCAAGCTCGACGTCGCCCTCGCGCTGAGCATCGCCGAGCCCGTGCTGTCGGCCCTGGCCGCCGCGCACGCCGCCGGGCTGGTGCACCGCGACGTGAAGCCCGAGAACGTGCTCATCGGCCGCAGCAGCGGCGCCCTGTCGGGCGGTGTGGTGAAGGTCGGCGACTTCGGCCTCGTGCGCGCGGTCGCCAGCGCGGGCACGACGAGCTCGAGCGTCATCCTCGGCACCGTCGCCTACCTCTCGCCCGAGCAGGTCACCACGGGCGTCACAGGGGCCCGCGGCGACGTGTACTCGGCCGGGATCCTGCTGTACGAGATGCTCACCGGCCAGACGCCCTACTCCGGCGACACGGCCCTGTCGGTCGCCTACCGGCACGTGAACGACGACGTGCCGCGCCCCAGCGAGCTGCGGCCGGACCTGCCGCCCGCGCTCGACGACCTCATCCTGCGCGCCACCCGCCGCGACCCCGAGCTGCGCCCGGCCGACGCCGGCGTGTTCCTGGCCGAGCTGCAGGCCGTGCGCGCGGAGCTGGGCCTGCCGGTCGTGCCGGTGCCCGTGCCCCCGCCGCCGGACGGCGACCGCATGTCCGACACCGAGCGGACCATGCCGCGCATCCCGGTGACCGAGCAGACGATGCCCGTCTCCGGTCCGCAGGGCACGCGAGCGCTGACCCGGGCCGTCCCGGTCGGGCCGCCGCCGTCGCCGCCCGCGGGCCAGCCGATGCCGACGCAGGTCGCCGCGGTCCCGCCCACCCCGCCTCCGCCGCGGCGCCCGCGTCCGCCGGCCGACGAGCCGAAGCCACGGGACCGGCGGAAGATGTTCGCCCTGATCGCGGTGGGCGTGCTGGTGCTGGGCGGGCTGATCGGCGCGTTCGCGTTCATCCTCAGCGAGTCGGCGCCCACCACGGCGGCCGTGCCGAAGCTGGTGGGCCTGACGCAGGCCGAGGCCGGTGACAAGCTGCGCGCGGCGAACCTGACGCCGCAGTACAGCCAGGAGTTCAGCAACACCGTGCCGGCCAACACCGTGGTCAAGGTGACACCGGCCGAGGGCACGCAGCTGGAGAAGGACGCGAACGTCTCCGTCGTGGTGTCCAAGGGCAAGCCGGTGGTGCCGAACATCCAGGTCGGCACTTCGCTGGCCGAGGCGACGAAGGCGATCCAGGCCCAGCAGCTCAACGTCACACAGGGCACGCCGGCGTTCAGCGACACCGCGCCCCAGGGCACCGTCGTGAGCGTGAGCCCCGCGGCCGGCACACCGGTGGACATCGGCGGCCAGGTCACCGTGGTCCTGTCGAAGGGTCCGGAACCGCTCCCGCCGGTGCCCGACGTCACGGGCCGGCCGAAGGACGAGGCGTTCCAGCTGCTGCAGCAGGCCGGCTTCCAGCCGGTGGACGGCGGCGAGGAGTTCTCGCAGACGATCCCGGCCGGCGGCGTCACCCGCACCGACCCGCCGGCGAACTCGCCGGGCAGCAAGCAGGTGAAGGTCTTCGTCTCCAATGCCGTGCAGGTGCCCGACGTGCGGTTCAAGCAGTTCGACGAGGCCGAGCAGATCCTCAAGCAGGCCGGGCTCGACGTCGACAAGCAGGGCGGCGGCGGTGGCCGCGGCCACGGCGGCGGCGGCGGCTTCAACTTCGTCTTCCAGCAGGACCCGCAGCCGGGTTCGCTGGTGCCGAAGGGCACGAAGGTGAAGATCCGGGGCTTCGGCGGATGATCGGCAACCGAGGCCGCGTCACGGGCGCCGTCGGCCCGGGCCTGATCGGTGAGGTGCTGCTCAGCGTCCGCGGCGGCACCGAGGCCTTCTACGCCTACGCGGCCGACCCCGAAGTGTCCTTTCCGACCGGTACGCAGGTCCTTGTGGTGGATTTCGAACCCCCGCGCACGGTTTACGTCGAACGGTGGCAACCGCTGAAGCCTTAGCGGCGTCGAAGAGCTACCAACAACCGAAAATCGGGCTGCGAGGGGTTATGGAAATCTGGCTCATCGTCGTGATCGCGGTCGTGGCCGTGATCGTGCTGTTCGGGCTCCTGCGGATCCTGTACAAGGTCGCGGAGCCGAACGAGGCGCTCATCATCTCCGGGTGGGGGATCCGGGTGGAGCGCACCGAGACCGCCGACAGCCTCGGATTCAAGATCGTGACCGGCCGGGGCGTCAACGTGATCCCCGGCTTCCAGACCGCGCGGCGGCTTTCGCTGGACACGCGCGGCGTCAACCTGCAGGTGTCCTGCGTGACCAAGCAGGGCCTGCCCGTGACCGTGCGCGCGGTGGTGATCTACAAGGTGGGCGACGACTACGCCTCCATCGCCAACGCCGCCCGCCGCTTCCTCGACCAGCAGAAGGGCATGAACGACACCATCCACGAGCTGTTCTCGGGCCACCTGCGCTCGATCGTGGGCGGGCTGACCATCGAGGAGATGATCCACAACCGCGACGCGCTGACCGGCGAGATCCGCCAGTCTTCGGCGACGGAGATGATCAAGCTGGGCCTGATCGTCGACTCGCTGCAGATCCAGGAGATCGACGACGAGTCGGGCTACATCCTCAACCTCGGCAAGCCGCACGCCGCGGCCATCGCCGCGTCGGCCCGCATCGCCGAAGCGCAGCGTGACCAGGAGGCCACGCAGGCGGAGCAGGCGGCCGCCGCGCAGAAGGCGGGCGCGATGCGGGAGAGCCAGATCAAGCAGGCCGGGTACCAGGCCGAGGTCGACCAGGCCAAGGCGAAGGCCAGCCAGTCGGGCCCGCTGGCCGAGGCGACGGCGCGGCAGGAGGTCGTGGTCCAGGAGACGCGAGCGGCCGAACTGGAGGCCGCGCTGGCCGAGCAGCGCCTGCAGTCGCAGGTCCGCAAGCCGGCCGACGCGAAGGCGTACGAGACCCGCACGACGGCCGATGCCGACCGCGACGCACAGATCGCCCGCGCGCAGGCCGAGGCCAAGGAGACCGAGCTGCGGGCCGCGGCCGACGCGACGCGCGTGAAGACGGCCGCCGAGGCGGAGGCGCAGGCCACGAAGGCCCGGGCCGAGGCGTCGGCGGGGGCCACGCGCGCCACCGGTGAGGCCGAAGCGGCGGCCGCGCAGGCTCGCGGTCTGGCGGAGGCAGAGGCCGCGAAGGCGCGGGGTCTGGCGGAAGCCGAGTCGGCCCGGGCCCGTGGTCTGGCCGAGGCCGAGTCGATCAAGGCGCGAGCGGCGGCACTGGCGGAGAACCAGGAAGCTGTGGTAGCACAACAGCTGGCCGAACGTTGGCCGGAAATCGTCGAGGCCGGCGCGCAGGCGTTCGGTAACGTCGACCACATGGTGGTCCTGAACGGCGCGGACGGGATGTCGGACATGTTCACCAAGGCGTTGTCGCTCGGCGGAACGGGCCTCGGCCTGGCCCGCCAGCTGATGGACGCCATGGGCAGCCCCTCGAAGCCGTCGGGTGGCAAGAGTTCGGAGCAGGCCCTCGGTTCGGAGCAGGCGCTGTCGAACGGCGACCTGTCCCCGCGCGAGTAGCCCATGAGCTTCTTCACGGACGGTCCTCGTGAACGCCCCCTGTTCCCCGTGCGGGAACGGGAGCTGTTCGGCTACGAGGGCCGTCCGTGGATGGGCCCGCCGAACGACCACATCGTCCCGGCGCTCCTGCCGTGGGCGCGGCCGCTCGGCCGTTCCGAACGCACGATCGTCGCCCTGCGCGGCATCGAGGTCTGGCCGTCGGCGCTGACGCTGCGGCTGGCCGTGTACTCGCGCGACAGCCTGGAGGAGGGCCGCAGCGGCTCCCTCATCGACCACCGGCGGGTCCCGGACTACAACGCGCTGCTCGTCGGTGTGCTGTACCCCGACGGGAGCCGGGCCAGCTCGGAGTCCATTTCGGTGCCGTCGGCCTCGGAGCCCACTTCGCCCGTGCTGCGCGCTGTCGGTGGCGGCGGGACGCAGTTCCACCTGGACCACCAGATCTTCGTGTGGCCGCTGCCGGGGGACGGGCCGTTCACGCTCGTGGTCCAGTGGCTGGACCGGGACATCAAGGAGACGCACACGGAACTCGACGGCGCGGCGATCCGGGCGGCGGCGGAGGAAGCCGGGGAGTTGTGGCCGGGGCTGCCGAAGCGGCCGGGCAACGGGGTGGCGCTGCGGAACGCCGTGGCGGTGACCGATTCCGGTGTTTCCGCCGGGCCTTCGGCTGCCAGGACCGACAGCGCGCTTCCCCAGCGCACCGATCCTGGTTCCGAGACCGGCCACGAGGCTGAGGACAGCAACGCCGCTGAGCCGGTGACCGCACCCGGTGAGCTTCGGCCGGAACGGTCCCCCTCCGTGCTGCTCCCGCGCTTGGCCGACGGGGGCTCGCTGCTCCCCCGCCGCAACGTCGCACTCGGCCCCGAGCGGCCGGTGCCGCGCCCACCCGGCACTGCCACACCCCTTCCCCGGCGGACCCCCACCAGCCGTTCCGGCAACGCGCCCCTCCCAGAACCGCCGGCCGGTCTCGCGGACCTGCTGGCCGGGCCCGTGCCACCGGAGCCGCCGGCCGAGCCCGCAGGGTCGCCCCCGGGCACCACCGACAGCCCGACCGTCGCGCTGCCTGTGCCCGGAGCAGCCGAACCGGCACCGCGGCCCGAGCGCACGGGCGACACGGGCGACAGCCCCACGGTTGCGCTGCCTGCACCCGCAGCCGCGGGTCCGGAGCCGCAGGCCGCCGAACCGCCGCGCCCACCGGCGCCGCTCCCCCAGCCCTCACGGCGGTTGCCGCAGCCGTCGAGGTCGGCGAAGGACGCGCCGCCGAAGCCGGGGCGGGGTGGCCGGGCGTGGCGGTGGCGTGACCCGGGTGAGTGAAACCGCGGGTCGTTAGCGCCGGCGAAACACGGTGACCACCCTCCCGTCATGTCAAGGTGGTGTCGTGGGGCGCATTCCACCCCTGCCTGCCGCAGAAGGACGGTCGCGATGGTTCGCACCCCGCTCAGCCCGCTCGACGTCGCGTTCCTTTGCCTGGAAAGCGAAACCGCGCCGATGCACATGGGTGCGGTACTGGTGTTCACCTCTCGCGGGCGAGCCGATGGCGCGGAGCTCGCGGCGCTGCTGGCCGAGCGCGCGGAGAAAATGCCGCAGCTGCGCCGAAAAATGCGGACCGAGCTGTTTCCGCCCGGTTCCGCGACGTGGTCGGACGACCCGGATTTCGTTGCGGCGCACCACATCCACCACCACCAGCTGAGCACGCTGTACGACCCCGACCCGCTCGCGGACTTCGCCGCGCGGTGGATCGCCGAGCCGCTCGACACGGGCCGTCCGTTGTGGGATTTGACCGTGGTGACCGGGCTGCCCCAGGATGGTTTCGCGGTGCTGCTCAAACTGCACCACGCGCTCACTGACGGCGAAGGCGCGTACGCGGTGACCGTCGGCCTGCTCGACGGCCTGGCCGTCGCGGACCGCACCCTCGCCCGCGCGTCCGGGCCGGCGCCGATCCCGCGGCCGCGTTCGGCACTGAACAGCGTCAGAAACAGTGTGAAGGACAGCCTCGCCCACGCCGGGGAGACGGCCGGGATCGCGACGTCGCTCGTCCGCGCGGCGCGGCCGCCGCTGTCACCGGTGTCGGCGCCCGCGTCGGCCGAGCGCCGGCTCGGGTTCGTGCGGCTGCCCACCGCCGACCTCCGCCGCATCCGCCGCGCGCACGGCGGCACGAGCAACGACGTCGTGCTCGCAGTGCTGGCCGGCGCGCTGCGCGAATGGCTGGTCAACCGCGGCAAACGCGCCGACGGCCGCACGCTGCGAGCGCTGATTCCCGTGAGCGTGCGCGGCCGCGCGAACGCCCAGGTCGGCGGCAACAAGCTGTCCGGCTACCTGTGCGACCTGCCGATCGGCGAGGACGACCCCGTGGAGCGCCTGCACGTGGTGCGCCGCGCGATGACGCGCAACAAGGCCGCCGGCCCGTCCCGCGGCGCCGGCGCGTTCCCGCTGCTGGCCGACCGCGTGCCCCCGGTGCTGCACCGCCTCGGCACGAAAACGGCCGGGCTGGCCGCGCCGCTGCTGTTCGACCTGGTCGTGACCACCGTGCCGCTGCCGGCCGCCCGCCTCACCCTCGCGGGCGCGCCGCTGGCGCAGGTGTACCCCTTCGTGCCGCTGGCCCCGCGCCACGCCGTGGGCATCGCCGTCGCGACCTACCGCGACGGCGTCCACATCGGACTCCAGGCGAACGCCGAGGCCGTCCCCGACCTCGGCGGCCTGCGCGACTCGGTGCTCAAGTCGACCGCGGCGCTGCTGAACACCGTTTAGGCGTCAGCCCCGCAGCATCTCCGCGACGAGGAACGCCAGCTCGAGCGACTGCTGGGTGTTCAGGCGCGGGTCGCAGGCGGTTTCGTAGCGGCCGGAGAGGTCGACGTCGGAGATCTCCTGGGCGCCGCCGAGGCATTCGGTGACGTCTTCGCCCGTGAGCTCCACGTGGATGCCGCCCGGGTAGGTGCCGAGCTTGTGGTGCACCTCGAAGAAGCCCTGCACCTCGTCGACGATGCGGTCGAAGTGGCGGGTCTTGTAGCCGGTGGACGACTCGTGCGTGTTGCCGTGCATCGGGTCGCACTGCCAGATGACCTTGTGGCCCGAGGCCTCGACCTTTTCGACGATCGCGGGCAGCACCTCGCGGACCTTGCCGTTGCCCATGCGCGAGATGAGCGTGAGCCGGCCCTCTTCGTGGCGCGGGTCGAGGCGCTCGACGTACTCCAGCGCCTGCTCGGGCGTGGTCGTCGGGCCGATCTTGAGGCCGATCGGGTTGGACAGCAGCTCCGCGAACGCGATGTGCGCGCCGTCGAGCTGGCGGGTGCGCTCGCCGATCCACAGGAAGTGCGAGGACAGGTTGTACAGCTTGGGGTTGGCCGCGTCGGCGTTGTCCAGGCGCAGCAGGGCGCGCTCGTAGTCGAGCAGCAGAGCCTCGTGGCTGGCGAAGATCTCGGTGGACTGCAGCGACGTGTCGGTGACGCCGCAGGCGTTCATGAACCGCAGGCCGCGGTCGATCTCGTTGGCGAGCGCCTCGAAGCGCTGCGCGGCCGGGGAGGCCGACACGAAGTCCTTGTTCCAGTCGTGCACCTGGTGCAGGTCGGCCATGCCGGCGCCGGTGAGGGCGCGGACCAGGTTCATGGCGGCACCCGCGTTGGCGTACGCGCGGATCATGCGGCCGGGGTCGGGCACGCGCAGCTCGGGCTTGGGCACCAGCGAGTTGATGATGTCGCCGCGGTACACGGGCAGGCCCAGCGCGTCGGTGGCCGCCGAGCGGGGCTTGGCGTACTGGCCGGCGATGCGGCCCATCTTCACCACGGGCAGGCTCGCGCCGTAGGTGAGGACCACGGCCATCTGCAGCAGCGTGCGCAGGTTGGCACGGATGTGGGGCTCGGTGTTGGACTCGAACGTCTCTGCGCAGTCGCCGCCCTGCAGCAGGAAGGCCTCGCCGCGCGCCACCATCGCGAGCCGGCTCTGCAGCCGGTCGATCTCGGCGGGCACGGTGATCGGCGGCACGCTCTCCAGCACGCCGCGGACCCGCTTGGCCAGCTCGACGTCCGGCCACTCGGGCTGCTGGGCGGCGGGCAGCGCCAGCGCCGCGTCGAGGCGTTCGCGCAGCTGGGGCGGAAGCGGCGGGAGCTCGGGAAGCGTGTCGACGGGAACGTCCACTGTCCAGTTCACGGCTCCCAGGATAGGGTTCGCCGCCCGCGCGGCTCCCGGAGGGCGGTGCGGGTCACACGTCCGGGTCGTCCTGGTGATCGTCCTGGCTCGTCCGCATCGAGCGCCGGGGGGACCACGGACCGGTGGTGGAGGCTCACGGTTCCGGCGACGATCCGGCAGCGGGCCCGGCACGAAGAACCGGCTCCGGCGCGTCCGCACGCCGGAGCCCGGTGGACCGCGAAACGTCAGGTGCGCAGCGTCAGCTTTTCGATCGAGCCGGACGGCTTGCCCGCGCTCGGCGACGTGCCGTGGTTGGCGATGTACACGTCGTCGCCGTCGTTGGCGAGGCCTGCGGGGTGAAAAACAGGCCCCCAGCGCGCCATTGCGCTGGAGGCCTGCGTACAGGGGACGGATCAGACCACTGCGAGGGGCAACGCCGTCGGGTGCACCGGAGCCGGCAGGTCCGAGTCGCCCATGAGGAACGCGTCCACGGCGTTGGCCACGGACCGGCCCTCGGCGATGGCCCACACCACCAGCGACGCGCCGCGGTGGGCGTCGCCGCAGACGAACACGCCCGGCGTCTCGGTCTGCCAGTCGGCGCCGCACGACAAAGTGCCGCGCCGCGTCAGGGAAAGGCCGAGCCCGTCGAGCAGCGGCATGTGCTCCACGCCTTCGAAGCCGATCGCCAGCAGCACCAGGTCGGCGGGCAGCACCTCGACCTCGTCGCTCGTCGGTACGACCTCGCGCCGGCCCGTCTCCGGGTCCTTCACCACGCGGACCTGCTGCAGCTCGAGAGCCTTGACGTTGCCGGCACCGTCGTCGACGAACCGCTTCACGGCCACGGCGAACTTGCGCTCGCCGGCCTCCTCGTGCGCCGGGTAGGTGCGCAGGATGTAGGGCCACGTGGGCCACGGTGAGCGGCCGTCGTCGCGGCTCGTCGGCGGCACGGGGTACTGGTCCAGCTGCGTCACCGACAGCGCGCCCTGGCGGGTGGCGGTGCCGTAGGAGTCGGCGCCGGTGTCGCCGCCGCCGATCACGACCACGTGCTTGCCGGCCGCGTCGATCGGCGACGGGCCGTCGCCCTCCACGAACCGGTTGGCGGGCACGAGGTGCTCCATGGCCAGGTGGATGCCGCGCAGCTCGCGGCCCGGCGTGGTCCGGTCGTCGCGACCGCGCAGCGCGCCGACGGCGAGCACCACGGCGTCGTACTGCTCGCGCAGGTCCTCCACCGTGAGGTCCACGCCGACCTCGCAGCCGGTGACGAACCGCGTGCCTTCCTTGCGCAGCTGCGCGAGGCGCCGGTCGAGGACCTTCTTCTCCATCTTGAACTCGGGGATGCCGTAGCGCAGCAGGCCGCCGAGGCGGTCGTCGCGTTCGAACACCGTGACCTCGTGGCCCGCGCGCGTGAGCTGCTGGGCGGCGGCGAGCCCGGCCGGCCCGGACCCGACCACGGCGACGCGGCGGCCCGAGGACACCTCGGACACCTGCGGCTGCACGTACCCGGCTTCCCACGACTGGTCGGCGATCGTCGCCTCCACCCGCTTGATGGCCACCGGCCCGCCCGAGAGCGGCGAGATCGACAGCACGCAGCCGGCCTCGCACGGCGCCGGGCACAGCTTCCCGGTGAACTCGGGGAAGTTGTTGGTGGCGTGCAGCCGGTCGCTCGCCGCGGCCCAGTCGCCGCGGCGGACGAGGTCGTTCCACTCGGGGATCAGGTTGCCGAGCGGGCAGCCCGAGGCGCCGGAGTGGCAGAACGGGATGCCGCAGTCCATGCAGCGCGAGGCCTGCGTGCGCACGGTTTCGTTGCGCTCGCCCGGCTCCACGTCGGCGTAGACCTCACCCCAGGAGGCGAGACGGTCCTCTTTGGACTTCTTCTTCGGCTCTTCACGCCGATACTTGAGAAAACCGGTCGGGTCAGCCACGAGCGGCCTCCATGATCGCTTCGTCGACGTCGCGGCCGGCGGCACGAGCCGCCGTCGCCGCGTCGAGGACCCGCTGGTAGTCGCGCGGCATCACCTTGGTGAAGGCCACCGAACGCCGCGTCCAGTCGCCGAGGAGCGACGCGGCCACCGCCGAGCGGGTCAGGTCGTGGTGCTGCTGGACGATCTGCTTGAGCCACACCAGGTCCTCGGAACCCGGCACGGACAGATCCACCATGTCACCGTTGACCTTGGCGCGATCGAGGTCGAGCACGTACGCGGTGCCGCCGGACATGCCGGCCGCGAGGTTGCGGCCCGTCGGGCCGAGCACCACGGCGCGGCCGCCGGTCATGTACTCGAAGGCGTGGTCGCCGACGCCCTCGGCGACGACCGTGGCGCCGGAGTTGCGCACGCAGAAACGTTCGCCCACCTGGCCCCGCAGGAACATCTCGCCGGCCGTGGCGCCGTACGCGAGCGTGTTGCCCGCGATCGTCTGGCGCTCGGCGGAGAACACGGCTTCGGGGTCGGGCCGCACGATGATGCGGCCACCGGAGAGGCCCTTGCCGACGTAGTCGTTGGCGTCGCCGACCATGTCGAGCGTGATGCCGCGCGGGAGGAACGCGCCCAGCGACTGCCCGGCCGAACCGGTGAGCAGCACGTGGATCGTGTCCTCGGGCAGGCCCTCACCGCCGTAGCGGCGGGTGATCTCCGAGCCCAGCAACGTGCCGACGGTGCGGTTCACGTTGCGCACCGGCAGCTCCAGGCGCACCGGGTGCGCGTCCTCCAGCGCCGCCTCGGCGAGCTGGATGAGCGTGCGGTCCAGGGCGTGCTCCAGGCCGTGGTCCTGCGCCCGCACGCGCCGCTTCGCCCCGCCGTACGGGGTCTCGGCCGGCACCTCGAAGATCGGCTTGAGGTCGAGCCCGGCCGACTTCCAGTGCGCCTCGGCCTCGGCGGTGTCGAGCACCTCGGCGTGCCCGATGGCCTCGTCGAGCGTGCGGAAACCCAGCTGCGCCAGCGTTTCCCGCACCTCCTCGGCCACGAACTCGAAGAACTTCACGACGTGCTCGACCTGGCCGGTGTACCGCTTGCGCAGCTCGGGGCTCTGCGTCGCGACGCCGACCGGGCAGGTGTCGAGGTGGCACACGCGCATCATCACGCAGCCCGCGACGACGAGGGGGGCCGTCGCGAAGCCGTACTCCTCGGCGCCGAGCAGCGCCGCGATCACCACGTCGCGCCCGGTCTTCATGGCGCCGTCGACCTGCACGGTGATGCGGTCGCGCAACCCGTTGAGCAGCAACGTCTGCTGGGTCTCGGCGAGGCCGATCTCCCACGGCGTGCCGGCGTGCTTGAGCGAGTTCATCGGCGAGGCGCCGGTGCCGCCGTCGTGCCCGGAGATGAGCACCACGTCGGCGTGGGCCTTGGACACACCGGCCGCGACCGTGCCGACCCCGAGCGAGGAGACCAGCTTCACGTGGACGCGGGCCTGCTCGTTGGCGTTCTTGAGGTCGTGGATCAGCTGCGCCAGGTCCTCGATGGAGTAGATGTCGTGGTGCGGCGGCGGCGAGATCAGCCCGACGCCCGGCGTCGAGTGCCGCGTGCGCGCGATCCACGGGTACACCTTGTTCGGCGGCAGCTGGCCGCCTTCGCCGGGCTTCGCGCCCTGCGCCATCTTGATCTGGATGTCGGTGGCGTTGACCAGGTACTCGCTCGTCACGCCGAAGCGGCCCGAAGCGACCTGCTTGATCGCGCTGCGGCGCTCGGAGTCGTACAGGCGCTCCGGGTCTTCGCCGCCCTCACCGGTGTTGGAGCGGCCGCCGATGCGGTTCATCGCGATGGCGAGCGTCTCGTGGGCCTCGGCCGAGATCGAGCCGTAGGACATGGCGCCGGTGTTGAAGCGCTTGAGGATCGCCGACGCGGGCTCCACCTCGTCGAGCGGCACGGGCTCGCGCACGCTGTCGCGGAACTTGAACAGCCCGCGCAGCGCGCCGCCCTCGCGGTAGAGGCGGTGCACCTCTTCGGTGTAGGAGCGGTACACCTCTTCGCGGCCGGTCTTCGACGCGTGCTGCAGCAGGAACACCGTCTCCGGCGTGAACAGGTGCAGCTCGCCCTCGCGGCGGTAGGCGTACTCGCCGCCGGTGTCGAGTCCACGGTGGACACGGTCGGTCGGGTTGTCCGGGTAGGCGCGGCGGTGGCGCACCGCGACCTCCTCGGCCAGCACGTCGAGCCCCACGCCGCCGAGCTTCGAGGACGTGCCCGTGAAGTACTCGTCGAGCAGGTCCTGGCTCAGGCCGAGCGACTCGAACACCTGCGCCGCCGTGTATGCGCCGACGGTGGAGATGCCCATCTTCGACATGATCTTCAGGACGCCCTTCACGAGCGCCTGCACGTAGTTGCGGATCGCCTTGCCCGCCTCGATGCCCGTGACCGCGCCCTGGGCGATCATGTCCTCGATCGTCTCGAACGCGAGGTACGGGTTCACCGCGGCGGCGCCGTAGCCCAGCAGCACGGCGATGTGGTGCACCTCGCGCGCGTCGCCCGTCTCCACGACGAGCGCGACGCGCAGACGTTCCTTGGTGCGCACCAGGTGGTGGTGCACCGCGGAGACCAGCAGCAGCGACGGGATCGGCGCCATGCGGTGGTCGGAGTCGCGGTCGGACAGCACGAGCGTGCGCGCCCCGGCGGCGATCGCTTCCGACGCTTCCCGGCGTACTCGCTCGATCGCGGCGGCCAGCGCCTCGGCGCCGCCGTCCACTTCGTACAGTCCGGAAAGGACACTGCACGCGAAGCCCGGCAGGTCGCCGTCGTCGTTGACGTGGATGAGCTTGGCGAGCTCGTCGTTGTCGATCACCGGGTAAGGCAGGTTCAGGTGCCGGCACGACGCGGGGCCGGGCGCGAGCAAGTTGCGCTCCGGACCCATGATGCGTGACATCGAAGTGACCAGCTCTTCACGGATCGCGTCGAGCGGCGGGTTGGTGACCTGCGCGAAGTTCTGCTTGAAGTACTCGTACAGCAGCCGCGAACGCTTCGACAGCACGGCGACCGGGGTGTCCGTGCCCATCGAACCGAGCGGCTCGGCGCCCTTGGCGGCCATCGGCGCGAGCAGGATCTTGAGCTCTTCCTCGGTGTAGCCGAAGGCGAGCTGCCGGCGCAGCACGGAGTCGTGGCTCTGCACCACGTGGTCGCGGTCCGGCAGCTCGGCGAGCTTCAGCAGCCCGGCGTGCAGCCAGCCCTCGTACGGCTGTTCCGCGGCCAGCGCCGACTTCACCTCGTCGTCGGAGACGATGCGGCCGGCCTCGGTGTCCACGAGGAACATCCGGCCCGGCTTGAGGCGGCCCTTCGCCACGACGTCTCCGGGGGCCACGTCGAGCACGCCGGCCTCGCTGGCGAGGACCACGCGGCCGTCGACCGTCTGCCACCAGCGCGCCGGGCGCAGGCCGTTGCGGTCCAGGACCGCGCCGACGAGCGTGCCGTCGGTGAACGTGACGCAGGCCGGGCCGTCCCACGGCTCGATGAGGCTCGCGTGGAACTGGTAGAACGCGCGCCGCGCCGGGTCCATCGTCGCGTGGTTCTCCCACGCTTCGGGGATCATCATCAGCACCGCGTGCGGCAGCGACCGGCCGCCGAGGTGCAGCAGCTCCAGCACCTCGTCGAACGACGCCGAGTCCGACGCGTCGGGCGAGCAGATCGGGAACAGCCGCGTGAGGTCGCCCGGGATCAGGTCGGACTCCAGCAGCGCCTCGCGGGCGCGCATGCGGTTGCGGTTGCCGCGCACTGTGTTGATCTCGCCGTTGTGCGCCACGAACCGGAACGGGTGCGCGAGCGGCCACGACGGGAACGTGTTGGTGGAGAACCGCGAGTGCACCAGGGCGATCGCGCTCTCGAGCCGCTCGTCGGTGAGGTCGCTGAAAAACGCGGGCAGCTGCGCGGTGGTGAGCATGCCTTTGTAGACGATCGTGCGCGCCGACAGCGACGGGAAGTACGTGCCGCAGCCCGAGGCCGCGCTCTCGTGCTCCACGCGCTTGCGCAGGCAGAAGACCAGCCGTTCGAGCTCCAGCCCGGCTTCCCCGCCCGGCGACGAGACGAACAGCATGGCGAAGTGGGGCATCACCGAACGCGCGGTGGGACCGATTCCGGCCCGGTCCGCGTCGACGGGGACCTCACGCCAGCCGAGGACCTCCAGGCCCTCTTCGGCGGCGATGCGTTCGGCCAGCTCGACGGCCTTGCGGCGCTGCTCGGCCTCGCCGGGCAGGAACGCGATGCCGGCGGCGTAGGCGCCTGCCTGAGGCAGGGCGAAGCCGGCTTCTGCGCGCAGCAGCTCGTCGGGCAGCTGCAGGAGGATGCCCGCGCCGTCACCACTCGTGGGTTCGGCGCCCGCGGCGCCGCGGTGTTCGAGGTTCGCCAGCGCGGTCAGCCCGTCGGCGACGATGCCGTGGGAGCGGCGCCCCTGGATGTCGGCCACCATGGCCACACCGCAGGAGTCCAGCTCGTTCGCCGGGTCGTAGAGACCCTGCTTGCCGGGAATGGCGGAGAAGATCATGGAAAAGGGACCTCCTTCGTCGTCTTCGTGCGAGGCCGGCGGACCGGCCGTGGGGAGCGCACGGGACGACGATGGCCCGCTTGTTAGCGCGACTTTAACACCTGGGAAACACCGGAGCAGCACCTCAGAGCGCCCCGGACGACGGTGAACGGTAACGATCTGGCTGCGCGGAACGACGTAGTTCCTGATGGCACCCAGGTCGTTCGCTTAGCTAACTATCGGATCTGGGCTGTTCCGTCAAGTGTAACCGGACTTTTACGCATCCGGCCTGACACAGCCGTTTCCGGCCGTTTTCCTGGGATCTGTGCGCGCTGAGTGATCGCCCGTGTGACCGATCCCGCTCGCCGCGCAACCGTGTTAGCGTCCGCCGCATGATCCTCGATCGGTTCCGTGTCACGGACCGCGTCGCGGTGGTCACCGGCGCCGGTCGCGGCATCGGCGCGGCCACCGCCGTGGCGCTCGCCGAGGCGGGTGCCGACGTGGTCATCGCCTCCCGCACCGAGTCCCAGCTGAACGAGGTGGCCGCCCGCGTGGCCGCGGCCGGGCGCCGCGCGCACGTGGTGACGGCCGACCTGTCGGACCCGGCCGCGGCCGGCGCGCTGGCCGCCGAGGCCATGGAGGCGTTCGGGCGGCTTGACATCGTCGTCAACAACGTCGGTGGCACGTACCCGCGGCCGTTCGTCGAGTCGACGACGGACTTCCTCGAGGAAGCGTTCCGGTTCAACGTCGCGACGGCCCACGCGCTGACCGTCGCCGCGACCCCGGCGCTGCTCGAAAGCGGCGGCGCGGTCGTCAACATCTCGTCGATCATGGGCCGCGTGCAGGGCCGCGGTTTTCTCGCCTACGGCACGGCGAAGGCCGCGCTGGCGCACTACACGCGGCTGGCCGCCGTGGACCTCGCGCCGAAGGTGCGCGTGAACGCGATCAGCGTGGGCTCGGTGCTCACGTCGGCGCTGGAACTGGTGGCGGGCAACGAAGAGATCCGCGTGAAGATGGAGAGCGCGACCCCGTTGCAGCGCATCGGTTCTGCCGACGACGTGGCTTCGGCGGTGCTGTACCTGGCTTCGCCGGCCGGCGCGTACGTGACGGGCAAGGTGCTCGAAGTGGACGGTGGGCTCCAGGCGCCGAACCTCGAACTCGGCCTGCCGGACCTCTGACCGTCCTTTGTGGATACGTGACTGATTTGCCCGTTTTGACGGGTTGCTGTTTCCGAACCGGTGGATTTCCCGAAACACCCCACGCTGGGTGATCACTTCCTGCCATAGTGTTCGTCGACCGACGATCACGGGGAGGGAATCGGTGTCGGACTTCGACGTACACACCGACGTCATGCGCGAGTACGCGGACGTCGTCGACGGGCTGCACGCCCAGGTCGGCAAGATCAGGGACTACATGCGCACGACCGCGTGCGACAAGTCGGGCTTCACCGGCTTGTTCGCGTTGCTGCAGCCCGTGGTCGACCTGGTCGGCAACCTCTACGGCAGCACCCTCGACTTCGGCGACAACCGCCTCACCTCGCTGAGCCAGGGCGTCCGCTCCGCCGCCGACTCCTACGACCACCACGACGGCCAGGTCGCGGCGGTCCTCAAGGAGTTCGGCATCGCGATCGACGAGGTCGGCGCGCCCGCCGCGAAGTGACCACCCACCACTGACTCCGACCACCACCGAGGGGGAACGACATGGCCAGGCACAGCCACCCGGGCGGGTCCGGCGGAACGACGCACCACACGCCGACGCACCCTGCCCCGCCCCGGCAAGGGCACGCGAACACACCGCCACCGCCGCACCCGAACACGCCGCCGCAGCACCCGACCGCACCGCCGAACCGGCCGGGTTCGCCGCCGCAGCAGCACACCCCCGGCACGCCGGCGCCGGGCGTGCCGCCGCAGGGGCACCAGCCGGAGGACCCGCGCAACCCGAACCGTCCCGGCCAGGACGAGGGCGACGAGCGCAAGCGGCCGGGGCAGGGCGAGGACGAGGACGGCAAGAACAAGGGCGACGAGGACAAGGACGAGAAAAAGAAGAAGGACGACGAGGACGACTCCGACGAGCCCGAAGACGACGACTCGGACGACGACTCGGACGACGACTCGGACGACGACTCGGACGATGACGACGACTCCGATGACGGTGGTGATTCCCCGTCGTCGTCCGGAGGGGATCCCGGCGCCGCGCCGACGACGTCGCCGAGCGGGTTCGACGAGGGCAGCTCGATCAGCGAACAGCTGCAGCCGCCCGAGGACACGTCCGGCGAGGACATCCAGGACCTCGTCAAAGAGGCCGGCGTCGAGGTCATGGCCGTCGAGTGGATCTTCCAGCAGCTGACGGGCCAGACGCTCACCCAGATGTTCATCGAGCCGATCACCGGTGACTTCTCGAAGATCTCCGCCGACGCCGAGGCGTGGCGCAACATCGCCGAGGCGATGAAGGCGTTCTCGACCGTGATGGTGGGCAACGAGAAGATCCTCGGCGAGAGCTGGTCGGGCCCGGCATCGCTGGCGCACAAGGCGTACGTGGACCTCGGGTGGCGCGCGGGGCTGGCCGCGGAGGCCGGGATCGCGGAGCTGATCGCCAAGGGGTTCGAGCTGCTGTCGGACACGTCGCAGAAGCTGGCGGCCAAGGCGCTCGACCTGTTGAAGAGCCTGATCGACCGGCTGCTGGTGATGGCGGCCGAGGCGTGCGTGCCGATCGCGGGGTGGATCGCCGACGCGATCACCGGGCTGTCGGAGATCCTGCCGCTCATCAACGCGCTGATCTCGATCATCGACATGATCAAGGACATCGTGCAGAAGGTCGGCGACCTGTGGAACTCGGTGAAGGACATCGGGTCGCAGCTGGCGAAGATCAAGGACGTCGGCAGCATCTCCGACGTGGTCGACATCGGCAAGGGCATCGCGGGCGACGTCGGCGACATCAAGGACAACGCCAAGGACATCGCCGGCGACGTCGGCGACATCAAGGACTCCGTGAAGGACGGCGTCGAGGAGTCCCGCGGCAACCACGAGGACAACAAGGACCACTGGGACAGCCGCCGCAAGACCCGCACCCCGGCCCACTCCGGCAGCGGCCGGATCAGCGGCCGCATCGACGACTGAGAGGACCCGCCGTCATGTCACGGCCCACCCCCGCGCAGGACGCGTGGAAGACGCCGGAGATCCGCCAGGCGGAATCGGCGCTCGACAGCACCGTGAGCAAGTCGCGGCAGCTGCTGAAGGACCTCGAGAAGATCCGCCTCAAGCCGTTGCGCAAGACCGACACGCCCGAACGCGTCGAGGCGCTCAAGACCGCCGCCTCGAAGCCCGACGCCCCGGCCGCCCTGCGCCTGGTCAAGCGCAAGGTCGACGCCGGTGAGCTGACGTGGAAGGACGTTGCCTCCGGCAAGGCCTTCGCCGACCCCGAAGTGCGCGCCCTGGCCGATGCCAAGCTCGGCGACGCCAAGGACATGTACGAGGAGATGCAGGAGGGCCTGTCGCCCGAGGAGGTGCTCGAAGCCCGCACGGGCTCGCGCGACTTCCTCGCCGACTCGAACCGCTCCACGTACCCGGCCGCCGTGGAGGAACCGAAGGGCTTCTCGACGGACGATCCGCTGGTGAGCAGCGCCTCACCGGCTCACCCGGCGCCGCCGCCGGGCCGCCACAGCGCTCCCCCGCCCGACGACGACTTCGCGAACCCGCTGGCCGACCACAAGCCGCCGGCATCGCCCGCACCGCCTTCGCCGGAACCAGACCACGGCCGGCACGCCGCACCCCGGCACGAGGACCCGCGCCTGCGCTTCACCACCCCGGACGACGACGAGTTCACCAGCCCCCTCGCCGACCGCGGCACCCCGAAACGCCAGGACCCGCCCTCCCCGCGCCGCCCCCGCGGCGAAGACCGCTCCGACGGCGACGACGACTACTTCGGCGGCTCCCCGCTCGGCTGACCCCCGGCTGACGGGTGGTGGTGCCGGTGCTCACCGCCACCACCACCCGCGAGCGCCGGGAACCCAAGCGCACGCGCGAAGGGTCTCGGACCATCCACCGCACCGAGCCCGCAACGCTCGATGCCGCCCCAGGCGACCGCGGCGCGCGGCCGGCTACGAGTGCCCAGACCACCAACGCACGAGGTCCCCGGCTCGAACCGCGAGCCGGGGACCTCGTGCGTGAAAAACCGGGTCAGGACTTCTCGGGTTTGTCCGAGTCCGAGCCGGACGAACCGGCGTCGACGGTGATCTCGTCGCGGGCTTCCGCTGTCGGGCCGTCGTCAGATGAGTCGGCCTCGGCCTTCGGCGAAGCAGGGGCCGAGTCCGAGGAAGACGAGTCCGATTCCGGCGATTCCGCCACCGCATCCCGTTCATCGCCCCGGCTTCGCAGGGTCTCGGGCAGCTCGCGAGGACCGCGTTTCTTGGCCACGATCATGTAGACCACCGCGCCGATGAAGACCAGGATCGAGGTCCACACGTTGACGCGCAGGCCCAGGATGTGGTTCGCGTTGTCGGTGCGCATGAACTCGATCCAGCAGCGGCCGAGGGTGTAGCCGGCCACGTACAGGGCGAACGCGCGGCCGTGGCCGAGCTTGAAGCGGCGGTCGGCCCAGACCACGACGAGGGCGACGAGCAGGTTCCAGATCAGCTCGTACAGGAAGGTCGGGTGCACGGGGCTGTCAGGCAGCGGGACGTGGCCGGTGGCGATGCCGGTGAGCTCGTTGGGCAGCCCGGTCGTCGGGTCGATGCGCTGGTAGATCTCCAGGCCCCACGGCAGGTCGGTGTGCGCGCCGTAGAGCTCCTGGTTGAAGTAGTTGCCGATGCGGCCGATGGCCTGCGCCGTGACGATGCCGGGGGCGATCGCGTCGGCCAGCGCCGGGAGGGGGATGCCCTTGCGGCGGCAGGCGATCAGGGCGCCGACGCCACCGAGGGCGATGGCGCCCCAGATGCCGAGGCCGCCGTCCCAGATGGCGAAGGCGTTCCACGGGTTCTTGCCGGCCGTGAAGTACAGCTCGGGGTCGGTGATCACGTGGTAGAGGCGACCGCCGACGAGGCCGAACGGCACCGCGAACACGGCGATGTCGATCACGGTCCCCTTGGTGCCCCCGCGCGCGGCCCACCTGCGCTCGCCCCACCAGATCGCCACGATGATGCCGGCGATGATGCACAGTGCGTAGGCGCGGATCGGGATGAACCCCAGGTGCCACACACCGCGGTCGGGGCTCGGGATCGTGGCCAGGAAGGCTGCCGAGGCGGAATACACGCGGTCACCGTAGCGCGTCAATGCTCCGGTGTGGTGAGGGAGCCGCCGAAGGGTTCGTGAAGGACCGGTCACGGTCCGGTCGCGACGGTGACTACTCGTAGCCGCCCGGCTGCAGAGCGGCGAGGTACCCGGCCATCAGTGCGCGCGCCACCTGGCCGACGGCGGCGTCCTCGGGCAGGAACACCTCGTCGTGCAGGCTGGGCGCGCCCGCGGTGTCGCCGAGGCCGACGAACAGCATCAGCCCGCGGGTGCCGGTGCCGCAGTAGTGGGCGAAGTCGTCGGCGCCGAAGGAGCGGAAGTCCACGTCGACGTCGGCACCGCCGTCGAGCAGCCAGGTCTGGGCGCCCGCGGCGAGCGCCGGGTCGTTGACCAGCACGGGCTCGCACGGGCTGATCTGCAGGTCTGCGGTGCAGCCGTAGGCGCGGGCGGTGGCGTGCACGATCTCGGCCAGCACGTCCAGCGCGCGGTCGCGGTCGCTCGCGCGCATGAGCCGCAGCGAGCCGAGCGCGGTGGCGGTGTTGGGGACGACGTTGGCGGCCGTGCCGGCGTGGATGCGCCCGACCGTGCAGACGGCGCCGTGCACGGGGTCGATCCGGCGGCTCGCGAGCTGCTGCAGGCTGACCACGAGCTGGCTCAGCGCCAGCACCGGGTCGCGCACCAGGTGCGGGTATCCCGCGTGGCCGCCCTGGCCATGGAGCACGATCTCGAACTCGTCGGTCGACGCGTTCACCGGCCCGGGCGCGGCGGAGACGACGTTGTGCGCGAGCCGCGGCTGCACGTGGGCGCCGATCACGGTGTCCACGCCGAGCTCCTCCAGCGCCCCCGACTCGACGATGTCCAGCGCACCCGAAGGCGATGTCTCCTCACGCGGCTGCAACACCGCGACCAGCCGTCGCGGCAGGTCCACGCGTTGCGCCGCCCGGCAGACGGCGACCAGTGCGGCCAGGTGCACGTCGTGGCCGCATGCGTGCATCAGGCCCGAGTCCGACGCCCAGGCTGCGCCCGTGCGCTCGACGATCGGCAACGCGTCCATCTCCGCCCGCAGCGCCACGGCGGGGCCGGCGTGCTCACCGGGCAGCTCGACCAGCCGTCCCGTCTTGGCAACGCGCAGGCCTTCGCCTGCGCCCAGCGCGGCGGCCACCACGCGCGCGGTGTCCTCCTCGTCGCCGGACGCGCGCGGGTCGGCGTGCAGCCGGTGGCGCAGCTCGATCGCGTCCGGCAGCTCGTCGGCGAGGGCGGCGCGCCAGCGCGCGGCCAGGTCGGTCATCGGGGCTCCAGGCGGTAGATCCGGGTCGCGTTCTCGTGGCCGGCGAGGCGCACGAGCCGTTGGGCGTCCACTTCGGACAGTGCGTCGGCTTCGAGCGCCGGCTGCAGGAAGTCGGAAAGCCCTTGGCGGAACAGGGTTGTACCGAGGTGGTAGAGCTCCGCGAGGCCGAACGCGTCGGTGGAGAACAGCAGCTTGCCGAACGGCACGAGCTCCAGCGTCTCGGCCAGGATCGCGGGCGCGCGGAAGCCGGCGTTGTGCGTGATGAGGCCGGTGTCCACGAAGACGTGCTCGAAGACCTGCGCGAGGTAGGCGGCGTTGCGATGGAACGGGTAGTTGTGCAGCAGCAGGATCGGCACGCCGGTCTCACGCGTCGCACGCAGGAACTCGGTGAGCAGCAAGGGATCGCAGCGGTGCAGGTCGACGTCGGAGTCGCCGTAGCCCACGTGGAACTGCACCGGCAGCCCGAGGTCGATGCCCGCCCACACGAGGTGGCGGTGCAGCACCTCGTCGGCCAGGCGCAGCCCCAGCCCGGCCCCGACGCGCGCGAGCCACCGCCCGGCCGCGTCGACCACTTCGACGGCGTCGGGCCGCTCCCCCGACAGCCCCAGCCCCACCCGGTACGCCGCGATCGACTTCACCCCGACGGCGTCCTTCGCCCGTTTTTCCAGCTCCGCCCCGAAGTCGGCGGCGAACCGGCCCGCCGTGGTGCCGGCGCGCACCACGTCCTCGGCGACCTGTTCGAGCCGCACCACGTCGTGCGCGCGGGCGCCGGCGAGGCGGGCGAACTCGGCGGTGCCGGTGAGCTCGTCGGGCTGGAAACCGCCGTCGAGCAGGAAGTCGGTGGTCCCGGTGCCGCGCAGGAACCGCCGGTTGACCTCCTCGGCGCCCAGCTCGGCGCGCCGGGCGAGGTAGTCGTCCGGTTTTGCGTGCTTCGGCAGGTCGAGGACCGGCGCGGACCGCTCGCGCACGGCGAGCCCGATGAGCGAGTCGAACAGCGACGTCCCCAGCGGCGAGACGCTGTCGGCCTCGGTGAGCATCCGCTCGAAGCGCTCGCGTTCCAGCGTGCCCGTCACCACGCCGTGGCAGTGGTGGTCGACCAGCGGCGCCTCCGCGACGAAGTCCAGCATGTCCCCACCATAAGGGCGGACACCGGAAAGCCCTCAGCGTTCTCGGGTCGCTGAGGGCTTTCCGCTGTTCAGTACCGGCTGGTCAACGCCCGAGCTGCGCGAGGAACGCCGACCATCCGTCGCGGGTCGCCATGAGGTGACCGGCCGCTCGGTCCTTCGTGTCACGGACACCGGCGCCGGTCGCGGTCACCGCGACTTCCACGCAATTCGAGGTGTTCTGCGACCGGCTTGACTTTCGCCAGTCGGCTCCGAGCTCGGCCAGAAACGCCGACCAGCTCTCCGCGCTTGCGATGAGGTGACCGGCCTCCCGCTGCTTGGTGTCACGGATGCCGACGAGGTCCGGTGTGACCGCGACTTCCACGCAATCCGAGGTGTTCTGCGACCGGCTCGACTTCCGCCAGTTGGTGAAGGTTTGTTTCATGTCACCGTCTCCAAGTTGCCGAGGACATCCGCGATGAGTGCCCGGGTCTCCGCCGGGCTCATCGCGATGTCCTGGACTCTATCGATTGCCAGCTGATACGCCTCGACATCGACAGCTTCATGGAAGAACAGCGCGGATCGGCGGTTCTCGATCTGCACGACAGGCGTGCGGTCGGCGAACTCCAGTAAGACGAATGGGCCTTCGAGCGCGGGGTGCCAGCCCGCGGACTCGGGGATGGCTCGCAACGTCACGTTGGCCCAATGGCTGGCTTCTTCGAGTGAGCGCAGCTGGTCGGCCATGACCGCCGGCCCGCCGATGTTGCGACTCAGCGCGGTCTCGTCGAACAGCGCGAGCAGTTCCGCCGGGCGCTCGCGGCGCATGATCACATCGCGCCGGCCGATTCGCACAGCGACTCTGGTCTCGACCTCGCCCGCAGGAACTCCCCCGCCGCCGATGATGGCGCGCGCATAGCCGGAGGTCTGGAGCAGGCCGGGTACCAGCAGCGGTGAGACGTTCACGATCCGCGCCGCATCGCGCTCCAGTTCGAGCAGGGCCGCGAGCTGGCGCTTCTGCTCCGGGAGGCCGGAGGCGACCCAGTGGCGCCCATCGGTGTTGCGGGACAGCTCGATCAGTTCCTCGCGCAGCTCGTGGTCCGCGCCGAGTGCGCCGAGCACCGCGGCGACGTCGGTCGGGCGCGGGCTGCGCTCGCCCGACTCCCAGCGACCGACCGTGGTGTGCGCGACGCCCAGCCGGGCCGCCAGCGTGCGTGCGCTCAGCCCGGCGTCTTCTCGGGCCCTGCGGAGTTCGGCGCCGATGGCGCGCGCTCGGGGAGTGGTGCCAGCCATGCACCACAGCAAAGCACATCTTTTGGTGCCACCAATTAACTCTATCGGTGCATTGTGCTAACTGGTGCCGCCGTTCATAGTTCTTCGGCTTTCGGCGGCACCGAATGGCACCAGGGCGGCACCGGCCGGAAAGACGGGAGAGGACATGACAGTGGAACTCGCGGAGCAGGAGACAGCGCCGATCCGGCTGTCGGCTCTCGAGCAGCTCGTCACCGTGGCCGAGCGGCTCGACCAGATCCGCCGGGAGGAGGGCCTGAGCTTCCGCGAAGCCGGGCGGATGCTGGGTCTCCGGGCGGCGAACGTGCTCGTGGTGAAGACGCGGGCGGCGACGAGTACGACGGTGCCGTTGTTCGATGCGTACGCGCGCTACCTCGGTTGTTCCCTGCGGGTGCTGCTGGTCGAGGACGATCCGGGGCAGCGGCGTCCGCCGTGGCGGCAGCGGATGCCCCACGGCGACAACCCCGCCGACGAGCACGCGATGACCGAGCTGTGGCGCCTGCAGCGGCAGCTGCGCCGGCTGCGGCAGCGGGCGGGGTACACGTGCGACGAGGTCGCGGCGGCGTTGGGGATCGACGCGATCGCGTTGTGGCGCAAGGAGAACGCGCCGGTGTTCGTGGATCACGCGGTGGCGAACGTGATGATGTTGGCGCGCTTCTTCGGCTACACCGTGCGCCTGTACCTGGTCGGGCCGGAGGTGATGGACGTGGGCTGGTGGATCGGCGACGACGATTCCGTGGTCTACGACGGCAACCCCGAAACCGGCGACGACGAGCCGCACCTGCCGGGCGAATGAGCTCCCGGCCGCCGCGGCCGTACCCCGAGCGGGCGCGGTGGCCGGGTTCCCGCTTCGCCGCGCGGCGGCGGAGGCCGGCGCCCCCGGTGGCTTCTCGGGCTCCGGGGGCGTCGTCGGGTGGTTACCCGTCCGAGGCGGCCACGCTCAGCTTCTCCCCCACCCGGCGGGCGAAGCCGGGCGCGGCGATGACCAAGAGGATGGCCAGCACGAGCACCGCGCCCGCCGTGACGGGGAACCAGCGGGCCGGGCCTTCGGTCGGGTAGGGGACGACGTTGACGTACACCGTGTAGCCCAGCAGCGCGAGCGCGCCGAGCGGGAAGATGAGGTGCCACCACGGGACGTGCATGCGCCGGCGCACGAAGAGCAGCAGGATGGCGCCGAGGGTGGTCAGCAGGTAGATCACCAGCAGGATCAGCGTGCCGATGGACCCGCTCCACGCGAAGGTGTCCGCCGCCGTCGCGCCGAAGAACACCGCACACACCACGATGATGAGGGCGGCCGCCGACGCCACCGCCGTGACGGCGACGACCGGCGTGCCCTTGGGGGACGTGCGGCCGATGCCGTGGCCGCCGAAGGCGTCGCGGCCCAGGGCGAAGAGCAGGCGTGAACCGCCGACTACGCAGGCGAGGCAGCAGCCGAACGCGGAGATCGCCGCGCCCACGCTGATGACGTCGCCGGCCCACGAGCCGACGAACGTGCTGCCCAGGTCGCCGAGCAGGGAGGGCGAGTCGTGGAAGGCCTGGGCGTCGGAGCGGAACGCCATCATCTCCACGGCCGTCACGATCACGAAGAACGCGCCGCCGAAGATGGCGGTGCCGAGGATGGCGCGCGGGATGTTGCGGCGTGGGTCGCGGGTCTCCTCGCCGAGCGTCGCGGCGGCTTCGAAGCCCGCGAAGGACAGGAAGCCGAACACGGCGCCGAGGAACACGCCGGACAGGCCGACGTCCGGGGTGAAGGTGAACACCGACATCGTGAAGTGCGCGTCGCCGGGTGCGTTGCCGGCGATCAGGCGGACCAGGATCACGGCGGTGACCAGGAGGATGACCGCGATCGTCGCGCCTTCCACGGCGAGCAGCGTCGACGTGCCGCGGCGCGCGGGCGCCACCGCGAGCAGCCAGCTGCCGACGAGCGCGACGCCCGTGAGCACGAACGGCCCCCACCACGGAGGGTTCGGCCAGATCCCCACCTGCGTGAGGAAGGCTGTACCGAGCGTGCCCGCGGCGGAGCTCGTGACCACGGCGTAGAAGGTGTACGTGCCGAGCAGGCCGATGCCCGACACCACCCCGGCGCGCGGGCCGAGCGTCGCGCCGACGAACGCGTAGACCGAGCCCGCGTGGTGGTAGTGCTGGCAGAGGCGGACGAAGCCGTAGGCGACCAGCAGCACGCCGGCGGCCGAGAGCAGGAAGGCCAGCGGCACGGCGCGCCCGGCCGCGGCCGCCGTCTGCTGGGGGTTGATGTTGGCGGCCATGCTCGGCGCCATCAGCGCCACGGACAGGCCCACGGCCTGCCACACCGAGAGACTGCGCCGCAGCGCTGGACGGGTTTCGACGATGTCTGACACGATGCGCTCCTTCGTCCGGAGGCAGCAGGTGGTTCCACGGCCGGCGAGGACGACGGCGTGAAGTACACAGTGAACATCGCGGGGGCAGGATGAGCCAGCTCGATCGGGTTGAACTTTCCAGGCGAGGTGCCGAGGAAGCGGCGCGGCTGGGCCGTTCGGGGGTCGAGGTGGTGGCGGTGACCTTCGTCGACAACTCCGGGATCTCGCGCGTGAAGGCGGTTCCGGTGAACCGGCTCGCCGAGGTCGCGGCGTGGGGTGTGGGCGCGTCGAACTCGTTCGACTTCTTCCTGTGCACGGACACGATCACGTCGGGCGCGTACTCGCTCGGCCCCGTCGGCGACCTGCGGCTGCACCCGGACCTCGACGCGCTCACGGTGCTCGACGCGCAGCGGGGGTGGGCGTGGGCGCCGGCGCTGCGCTACGACCAGGAAGGCGAGCCACACCCGCAGGACTCACGCGCGCTCGCGGCGACGGCGGTGGCGAAGCTGGCCGAACGCGGGTTTTCGGCGCGGATGGCGTTCGAGCTCGAGTGGGTGGTCGCCGGGCCGAGCGGGGCGCCCGTGGCGGGGCCGGCGTACGGGTATTCGCGGCTGGCCGAGCAGTCAGCGTACGTGCGAGATCTGGTGTCCGCTTTGGACAGTCAGCAGGTCGGGGTCGAACAGGTGCACCCGGAGTACGCCGCGGGGCAGTTCGAGGTTTCCGTGTCGGCCGACGATCCGGTGCGCGCGGCGGACGTCGCGGTGCTGGCGCGCGAGACGATCCGCGCGGTGGGGATGAACCACGGGTTGAAGACGTCGTTCACGCCTAAGTTCGCGCCCGGCGGCGTGGGCAACGGCGGGCACGTGCACTGCAGCCTGTGGGCGGGCGGGCGCAATCTGTGCGCCGGCGGCGACGGGGTGTTCGGGCTGAGCGAGGTGGCCGAGTCGTTCGCCGCGGGGATTTTCGGGCGGTTGCCGGCGTTGCTGGCCGTCGGGGCGCCTTCCGTGGTGAGTTACCTGCGGCTCGAACCGCACCACTGGGCCGGCGTGTTCACCGCGTGGGGTCTGGAAAACCGGGAAGCGCCGCTGCGGCTGGTACGCGGCCCGGCGGGGAAACGGGACACGGCCGCGAATTTCGAAGTGAAGTGCTTTGATCTCACGGCCAATCCGTATCTGGTCGTCGCCGGGCTGCTGTTCGCGGGAATCGCGGGCCTCGATTCCGCGGCGCGGCTGCCGGAGCCGGTGGCGGTGGACCCGGGGACGTTGTCTCCTGGTGACGCTGCCGCCGCGGGCGTGGTTCGCCTCCCCCGCTCACTGGAGGAGGCCGTCGCCGCGTTCGTCGCCGACGACGCGCTGAAGTCGGCCTTCGGCGCGGAACTGGCGACGACGTTGATGGACGTGCGCCGCGGCGAGATCACCGAACTGGGCGGGCTTGACGCCGACTCGCTGTGCGCCGTGATGCGCTGGCTTCACTGAGCTGCGCGGCGACTTCGTCACGCAGCTGCGGGAGCTTCGCGTAGAGCTTGTCGCCCGGGCATTCGGTGTTGTAGTAGTCGCGGTGGCCCTTGATCTCCTCGACGGGGATGCCGTACTGCTCGCAGACGTACGCGACGAAGACGACCAGCGAATCCCACTGCGCCTGCGGCAGTTCGACCGACGTGTAGGTGCCTTCGTTCTCGATGCCGATCGCATTGTCGTTCTGCCCGGGACAATGGGCGGCGCGCACGATCCGGTTGCCGCTGCGCAACGCGTCGAGGCTGCCGTGGCGGCCCTCCATGCGGTAGCCGCCGCGGGAGATCGTGAAGTGCTGGCCGGTGTCGGACCAGCCGTTGTTGTCGATGTGGTCGGCCTGATCGTCGCGCGCCACCTGGAACGCGTGGGCCAGCGAATAGTCCGTGCTGTTGGGGCACGCGATGTGGTGCACGAGGACGCGGTTGGCCGGGTGGTCGAGGGTGGTCAACGGATCCGCGGGTGGGCGGGCGCCCCACTCGGCGCAGCTGTAGATGCGGGGTTCGGTGGCGGCTTGGGCTTCGGCTTGGGCTCCCGGCAGGAGCAGCCCGGCGGCCGTCGCGGCGGTGAGACCGGCGGCGCCACGAAGGAACGAGCGCCGGGGAAGGTGGGTGAATTCCATGCTGTGGAGGGTCGGCGCGGGGCGTACATGATCTGTACAAATGGCCGAGTCCCTGCACAGCCCCCGCCGCTCGTCACTGTGACCCCGTGGCCACCAGCCTCGCCGTAATCGGTTCCAAAGCAGCGATCAGCTCCTCGAGCTCGGCAGCAGACAGCGCCTCATACGGTGGAGCGGCAAGCTCATCCGTCACAGTCTCGATGCGTTGCTTGGTCTCGCGGCCGGCGTCGGTGAAGTGGCCGCCGGCGTCGACGAGGCCGCGGGAGCGCAGGCCGGCCATCACCGCGGCCAGCCGAGGCTCAGGGAGGTGGTGGACGCGCCCGAACGACTCGGGCGGGTGGATGCCCATGTCGATTGCGGAAAGTACGTGGGCTTCCGTGCCGTCGATGCCCGCGCTGAGGAGGGCGGCGATGTGGCCGTCTCCACGGTGTTCGCGGAGCATCGTTGCCGAGTGCCACAGGCGGGCGACGGGGTCGGTGGGCACCGGGAGGGTGCGCATCCCGGCGAACATCATCCGGCCGACGGTGGGGGCGAGCGTGGCGGCCTGGGTGGTCAGGTCGGCGGCGCGCACCAGGCCCGGGGAGCCGGCCAGCTCGTCGCCGAGGATTCGGCGCAGCGAGGCGGCGCTGCCGCGTTGCCGGGCGGCGACGGAGGCCTCGGGCGGGATCGTCTCCCACGCGCTCGGGATGTGCCGCGCGACCTCGCCGTCGGCGAAGTTGTAGAAGGCCGCGTGCACGACCTCCGCCGGCACGCGCCCCAGCGGTGCGGCGCGGCTGGCGAAGTAGCCGTCCCAGTAGGTGCGGTGGCCGAGCGCCGCCAGCTCGTCGTTGCACTCGTCGGACAAGAACGTGACCAGGCAGATCGGCTCCAGGAGCTCGAACATGCGACGGGCGGTGCGGGTCATGGCCCGCATCCTGCCAGCGATCACGGCCCCGCGGAGCAGAACGCCGAAGTCAGGCCCGGGCCGGAGCCCGGCGCACACCTTCCGCGAGCTCCTCGGCCAGCTTCCGCACGCCGTCGACACTGCCCTCGGCCGCGGCCGTGACCAAGGCGGACCCGACGATCACCGCGTCAGCGAAGCCGGCCACCTGGGCCGCCTGGTCGCCGGAGCGGACGCCGAGGCCGACGCCGATCGGGAGGTGCGTGTGGGCCCGCGTGCGGCGGACCAGGTCCTCCGCGTGCACGCCCACCGCGTCGCGGGCGCCCGTGACGCCCATGACCGCCGTTGCGTAGACGAAGCCGGACGACGCCGCGGTGGTCAGCGCCAGGCGCTCCTCCGACGACGACGGCGCCACCAGGAAGATCCGGTCCAGGCCGTGCGCGTCGGACGAGGCCGTCCACTCGGCGGCCTCGTCGGGGATCAGGTCCGGTGTGATCATGCCCAGCCCACCGGCCGACGCGAGGTCGCGCGCGAAGCGGTCCACGCCGTAGCGGTGCACGGGGTTCCAGTACGTCATGACCACGGCCTTGCCGCCGCGCGCCGACACCGACTCGACGACCTCGAAGAGCCGCTTGAGCTTGAACCCACCGGACAGCGCCGACTCCGCGGCGGCCTGGATCGTCGGCCCGTCCATCACCGGGTCGGAGTACGGGACGCCGATCTCGAGCAGGTCGGCGCCGCCGTCGATCGTGGCGGCCAGGAGGTCCTTCGAGCCGTCGACCGACGGGAAGCCGGCGGGCAGGTAGCCGACCAGCGCGGCCCGGCCTTCCGCCCGCGTCGCCGCGAAGACGTCGTCGAGCGCGCTCACTGGTCCTCCCCGTCCACGAGGCCGAACCACTTGGCCGCGGTGTCCATGTCCTTGTCGCCGCGCCCCGAGAGGTTCACGACGATGAGGCCCTCGGGCCCCAGCTCGCGGCCGAGCACCAGGGCACCGGCCAGCGCGTGGGCCGACTCGATCGCCGGGATGATGCCCTCGGTGCGCGAGAGCAGCCGGAACGCGTCCATGGCCTCGGCGTCGGTGACCGGGCGGTACTCGGCGCGGCCGGAATCCTTGAGCCACGCGTGCTCCGGGCCGACGCCCGGGTAGTCGAGCCCGGCCGAGATGGAGTGCGACTCCACCGTCTGGCCGTCCTCGTCCTGCAGCAGGTACGACATCGCGCCGTGCAGGTTGCCCGGGCTGCCCTTGGTGAGCGTGGCGCCGTGGCGGTCGCCGTCGAGGCCCTCGCCGCCCGGCTCCAGGCCGACCAGCCGCACCGACGGGTCGTCGTAGAAGCCGGAGAAGATGCCGATGGCGTTGGACCCGCCGCCGACGCACGCGGCGACGACGTCGGGCAGCCGGCCGGCCTGCTCCAGGATCTGCTCGCGCGCTTCCTCGCCGATGACCTTGTGGAAGTTGCGCACCATCATCGGGAACGGGTACGGGCCCGCGGCGGTGCCGAACAGGTAGTGCGTGGTCTCGGAGTTGGTCACCCAGTCGCGCAGGGCCTCGTTGATCGCGTCCTTGAGCGTGCGGGAACCGGTCTTGACCGGCACGACCTCGGCGCCGAGCAGCTTCATGCGCGCGACGTTGAGCGCCTGGCGCTCGGTGTCGACCTCGCCCATGTAGACCAGGCATTCCAGGTCGAGCAGCGCGCACGCGGTGGCCGTGGCCACACCGTGCTGACCCGCGCCGGTCTCGGCGATCACGCGCTTCTTGCCCATGCGCTTGGTCAGCAGCGCCTGGCCGAGCACGTTGTTGATCTTGTGCGAACCCGTGTGGTTGAGGTCCTCGCGCTTGAGGAACACCCGCGCGCCCCCGGCGTGCTCGCCGAAGCGCTTGGCCTCGGTGAGCAGCGACGGGCGGCCCGCGTAGTCCTTGAGCAGGCGGCGCAGCTCACCGGTGAACTCCGGGTCGCGGCGCGCCTTGTCGTACTCGGCCGCGACCTCGTCGACGACGCCGATCAGCGCTTCCGGCATGAACCGGCCGCCGTACGGGCCGTAGTAGCCGCGCTCGTCCGGGTCGTGCTTGCTGTGCTCTTCGGTCACCGCGACGGCCTCGGGCAGGCGGGGTGCGAACCGGCGGTGACGAGCTTCACCAGTGCGCCCTTCGGGTCGCCGGAGGCCACCAGGCCCTCGCCGACCAGCACGGCGTCGGCACCTTGGCCGGCGTAGGACATCAGGTCGCCGGGGCCGCGGACGCCGGACTCGGCGACCTTGAACACCTCGAACGGCAGCCCCGGGGCGAGGCGGGAGAACACGTCCCGGTCGACTTCCAGCGTGTGCAGGTTGCGGGCGTTGACGCCGATCACCTGGGCACCGGCCTCCAGGGCGCGGTCGGCCTCTTCGGCGTTGTGGATCTCCACGAGCGCGGTCATGCCGAGCGACTCGACGCGGTCGAGCAGCGCGGCCAGCGCGTTCTGCTCCAGCGCGGCGACGATCAGCAGCACCATGTCCGCGCCGTGCAGGCGCGCCTCGTGGACCTGGTACGGGCTGACGATGAAGTCCTTGCGCAGCACCGGAACGTCGACGGCCGCGCGCACGGCGTCGAGGTCGGCGAGCGAACCGCCGAAGCGGCGCTGCTCGGTGAGCACGCTGATCACGCGCGCGCCGCCGTCCTCGTAGTCCTTGGCCAGGGAAGCGGGGTCGGCGACCGGAGCGAGGTCGCCCTTGGAGGGGCTGCGCCGCTTCACCTCGGCGATCACGCCGATGCCCGACTCACGCAGGGCAGCCATCACGTCTCGGGGCGCCGGGGCCTTGGCCGCGCGGGCCTTCAGTTCGTCGAAGGGCAGGGCGGACTCGCGCACGGCGAGGTCCTCCCGCACACCGGCGACGATGTCTTCGAGCACGCTCACCGGGCGCACCCGCCCGTCGGCGAAATCATCGATCCTGTCGCAAGTTCGCTCACAAAAACCTTCCCCTTCCCGCCGAAACGATGCTAACCCCCGCTCGAAGACCGGCCCGTTCCGGGTGCACGCCTTGCTCCGAATGCGCTTCGGTATCCGGCGCTCACCTGCTCGCGGTGGGGTCCTCACCCTCGGAAAGCGCCTCCCACAGCTCGATGTCCGGATCGCGCTTGGCGCGCTTGGCGCCCGGCGCCGCGTACCGGGTGCCGAGCCGCCGCGCGGTGCCCGCACCCTTGACCGCAACCAACCCCGCGACGACGAGGAGAATTCCGCCCAGCACGGCCAGCCCGCGGCCCAGCAGCAGCTCGGTGACGGGCAATCCCGGCGCCCAGCCGGTGAACTTGACGCCGTTCACGCCGGTCCAGACACCCGCGACGCCCGCCAGCGCCAGCACGACGCCCAGGATCCGCCGCGCCCAGCCGCCGGTGGCGATCACGCCCGCAACACCGGCCAGCGCCAGCAACGCCAGCGGCACGAGCGCCGTGGCGCGCTGTTCGCCGTCTTCGGTGTAGAGCTGTGTGCCGAGCACGCCGCCGTCGCGGAACTCGGCGAACCACGCGAGCTTGGACGCGCCCCACAACGCGAGCGCGCCCAGCAACAGGCCGACGACGATCATCCACAGTGGACGGCGCGAGGGCTTGGCCTCGGTCTGTACCTGCTGCGGTCCGGCCGGTTCCGGTTCCTGCTGCTCAGACACCGGCGGAGTCCTCGGCCGGATCCAGCTCGCCCGCGGGGACCATGGTCTGGGCCGCCGCGACGGCCGAAAGCACCGTGCGCGCCTTGTTGAGCGACTCGGTGTCCTCGTAGTCGGCCACGGAGTCGGCGACCACGCCGCCGCCGGCCTGGACGTAGGCGACGCCGTCGCGCATCAGGGCGGTGCGGATGGCGATGGCCGTGTCGGCGTCGCCCGCGAAGTCGAGGTAGCCGACGACGCCGCCGTACAGCGCGCGGCGCACGGGCTCGAGCTCCTCGATCAGCTGCATCGCGCGCACCTTGGGCGCGCCCGAGAGCGTGCCGGCCGGGAAGCACGCGGTGACGGCGTCGAAGGCCGTCTTGCCCTCGGCCAGCTCGCCGGTGACCGTGGACACGATGTGCATCACGTGGCTGTAGCGCTCGATCTGGAAGAAGTCGACCACGTGCACGCTGCCGGGGCGGCAGACCTTGCCCAGGTCGTTGCGGCCGAGGTCGACGAGCATGAGGTGCTCGGCGCGTTCCTTCTCGTCGGCCAGCAGGTCCTTGGCCAGCTGCGCGTCCTCGTCCGGATCGGCGCCACGCCAGCGCGTGCCCGCGATAGGATGCGTGGTCGCCCGGCCGTCGCGCACGGTGACCAACGACTCGGGGCTGGAGCCGACGATGTCGAAGCCCTCCAGCCGCAGCAGGTACATGTACGGGCTCGGGTTGGAGGTGCGCAGCACGCGGTAGACATCGAGCGCATCGGCGCCGGTCTCGATCTCGAACCGTTGCGAGGGCACGACCTGGAACGCTTCGCCGGCCTTGATCGCTTCCACGGCCTTGTCGACAGCGGCGTGGAAGTCCTCCTTCGTGCGGCGGCGCTTGAACTCCGGCGCCGGCCGGTCGAACGTCGCGACGGTGGGCGGCGCGGGCACGCGCAGCTGCTCGGTCATCGCCGACAGGCGCTCCAGCGCGCTGTCGTAGGCCGCGTCCACGCGCTCGGGCGAGTCGTCCCAGTTGACGGCGTTGGCGATCAGCGTGACGGTGCCCTCGTGGTGGTCGAACGCCGCGAGGTCGGTGGCCAGGAGCATGGTCAGCTCGGGGATGTCGAGGTCGCGCTCGGCGAGCTCGGGCAGCTTCTCCAGCCAGCGCACGGCGTCGTAGCCGATGTAGCCCACCATGCCGCCGGTCAGCGGCGGCAGGCCGGGCAACGGCTCGGTGTGCAGGGCCTCGACGGTCGCGCGCAGCACCTGCAGCGGGTCGCCTTCGGTGGGCAGGCCGACGGGCGGCGTGCCGGTCCACACGGCCTTGCCGTCCCGCACGGTCAGCGCGGCCGGGCTGCGCACGCCCACGAACGACCAGCGCGACCACGACTTGCCGTTCTCCGCCGACTCGAACAGGAACGTGCCGGGCCGGTCGGCGCCGAGCTTGCGGTAGATCCCGAGCGGGGTCTCCCCGTCGGCGAGGACCTTGCGCACCACGGGGATCACGCGGCGGCCTTCGGCGAGGGCGCGGAACTCGGCGCGCGAGGGGCTGACTGGGCCGGGCCCGGCGGATTTGCCGGCTGCTGAGCTGACCATGGGCCCCATTGTGCCGCGCGGGCCTCGGCGGACCTTGGGCGGCCCTTGAATTCAGCACCTGTTGAATTCAAGGGGGCGGCGAGTCATAGTGGACCCGTGAGCACCGAAGACACTACCTCCCGCAGGCGCGGCCGCCGCCCCGCCGGACAGGACACCCGGACGGCGCTGATCGAGGCCGCGCGCGCAGTGTTCGCGGAACACGGCTACGAACGCGCCACCGTGCGCGCGATCGCCGCGCGCGCCGGCGTCGACGCGGCCATGGTCAACCACTGGTTCGGCGGCAAGGAGGGCCTGTTCGCCCAGGCCGTGCTGGAGCTGCCGTTCTCCCCGCACGAACTGCTCGCGTCCCTGCGCGACGGCCCCGACGAACTGCTGGGCGAACGGATCGTCCGCGTCTTCGTCACCCGCTGGGACGGCGCCGGCGGCGACACGTTCCAGGCGCTCATCCGCAGCGTCGCGGGCCACGAGCTGGCCGCGACCGTGCTGCGGGAGTTCTTCTCGCGGTTCTTCGCCGAGGTGATCGGCGACATCGGCTCCGACCAGCTCGGGCTGCGGACGACGCTCTGCGCCTCGCAGGTCGTGGGCCTCGGCATGGTCCGCTACATCGCCCGCTTCGAGCCGATCGCGACGGCCGAGGTCGAAACGCTCGTGACGGCAATCGCGCCGAACCTGCAGCGGTATCTGACCGGGGATCTCGGGCTTTAGGTTTCGGACTCAGGTCCAGCGCGTGGACACCGCCTCCACCGCGACCGAGCCCGTGCCGGGGACGAGCAGCAGCATGTGTGCGTCTTCGCCCGCGAGGAAGCCGGTGCGCCGTCCGGTGCCGAAGCGCGCGTACTCGCGGGACAGGCCGCGGACCGGGCGCAGCCGCAGGCGCGTGCGGTCGCCGAAGGTGGCGAGGACGACACCCGGCTCGCCGAAGTCGAACCGGGCCGCCCGCCACCCGGTCTGCCGGGCCGCGCGACGGCGGCGCCACGCGGCCGCGCCGAACCCGACCCCCGTCAGGACGCCGGCCATCCCGGCGGCGATCAGCAGGCTCGCGAAAGTGGCCATGAGGCCGTCGATCCGCGAGCCGGCCACCTCCCGCGCGGCGGCGGGCGCGCCCTCGTCGTAGGTCACGTCGATCCGGTCGCCGACGCCGCGGACCTCGCCGTCCCGTTGCGGCATGAGGGTGGTGTACTCGCCGCCCGGGCCCTCGTAGCGCGCCTGGAAGTACTTGTCGCCGGCCCAGACCACCAGCGCGGAAGCGGTGAACGCGGCCGGATTGCCGCGCGCCGCCCACGCCGCGGTGTCGAGCGCCTGGACACCGCCCACCACCAACCCGACGGACACGATCACGCCGACGATCCCCTCCACCGCCCGGCGCGTGAGCCGGGCGACGGCGGCCTCGCCATCGCCCGGCGCCGCGTCGGGTCCCGGAGGAAGCCACGGCTGCAGGTCGCCGGGCGTTCCGCGGACGACCGGGAACCTGGGCTCGCGGCGGCGTTTCTTGCCGACCGGACGGTTCACCGGCCGGCGATCCGGCGCGAGCCGCGCGGGACGTGCAGCGGGATCGCGTACGGGCGGGTCGAGAAGTCCGGCAGCACGAGGGCGAAGCTGCGGCCCTCACCGGAGATCCACGCGTCGACCGGGCCGGCGCGCAGGAACGAGTAGCGCCCGCGCACGGCCGCGACGGTGCGGGCGATCAGCTGCGCCCCGCCGGGGAAGTCGAGGCGCAGCACCTGGTAGCCGCCGGAGGAGTCGACCACCGTCGCCGTCACCGGCTGCCACCCCTCGCGCCGGGCGATCTTGCGCCGGCGGGCCCAGACCACCGCGTACGCCACCGTCATCGGGAAGGCGAACACCGCGACGAGCAGGGGCACGACGAAGACTCCCGTCCAGCCCTCGGAGAGGTTCTGCTCGTCGGCCGTCCGCACGTCGTGCGGGTCGGCCGGGTCGTAGAACACCCGCACGGTGTCGCCTTCGGCGTACGTACGGGCGGAGTCACGGGTGACGACGGCCTCGTCGAGGACGTCGCCGACCTCGTAGTCGACCGTGATGGTGGGCGTGCCGTTCCCGCGGTGGGGGTTGTCCACTGCGGTCACCGTCCCGGTCACTTCCGTGCCGTGGGTCAGCAGCCAGTCGGCGTCCGTCGTGAGCAGAGCGACCCCGGCGAAGGCGGCGGGTATCACGAGGAACCACACCACCGCGGCCAGGAGCGCGCGCCGGAAACGGTGGCGCAGCACCAGATCCCACTCTCCGGCGGCGGCCGGCTGGGGTCGGGTCCGGTCTCGGTGGGTTCGCTCGGCTCCGCCGGTGGCGTGTGGCGGCCGGGTCTCGTTGCGGTGGCGTTTGGCTCGCGGCCGTCTCGCGGGTCGGTCATCCCCCAGATCCATCAGCAGAGATTACGACCGGGAAATCGCGCTCCACCAGCGAAAAAGCTGCGATCCAAAACACCGGACGGGAAGGCAACCGGCAGTGCCGGTCGAGCGTGTTGCCGATTGGCGTCCCCCTGGGATCGCGAAGCGCTACTTTCCGGCGCGTGCCTTCAAGGCGACGACCCGCGGCCGGCCGCGGCGGGAACCTTGGGGCAGCACGAGAACGAACCGACGGCCCGCCCCCGCGATCCGCGCGCCGGCCCGGCGGTTCCGCTCGGCAGGGGGCACGCGCGTCAGCGAGGTCGGGCGGGCGACGAGCCGACGGCCGCCGAGGGCGAAGCGAACCTCCTGCGCGCTGTCGTCGGAGTCGGAGGACTGGACGTGGACCGGCCGCCAACCCGTGTCGCGAGCGAGCCTGCGGCGACGCGCCCAGCCCACCGCGAGGGTGATCAACCACGGCAGGAGGATCACGACGAAGATCAGCGGGATCGAGAAGACGGCCATCCAGCCGTCGCCGACGTTCTGTTCGTCTTCGGTGCGCACGTGGGTCGGATCGTCGGGGTCGTAGAAGACCGAGACCGGTTCGCCCATCTCGTAGTCGCGGTCGGAGTCGCGGTTGATCTCGGCCTGTTCGGGGACTCCGCCGGCGGTGTAGGAGACCGTGACCGTGGGCGTCCCGTCGCCGCCCTGAGGGTTGGTGACCCGCACGACCTTGCCGGTGACCTCTTCGCCGTGGTCGAGAAGCCAGTCCGCGCGGTTCTCCTGCCACCCGATGCCCAGCGCCGACGCCGGCACCACCAGCGCGCACAGCACGGCCCAGCCGACGGCCCGCCGGAA
This sequence comes from Amycolatopsis sp. NPDC047767, assembly GCF_040704195.1. Lineage (NCBI taxonomy): Bacteria > Bacillati > Actinomycetota > Actinomycetes > Pseudonocardiales > Pseudonocardiaceae > Amycolatopsis > Amycolatopsis sp. NPDC047767. The sequence goes on along the minus strand of NZ_JBEYSJ010000020.1, from coordinate 7,852 downwards.
CTGCCGGCGCAACGCGCGGTCCTCGGACACGGCGTTCACAGCCGGCTCGCCGACGGTTTTGTTGGTCTTCCCCAGTGCCACCGGCAAAGAGTACGACGGCGCGGGGTTCAGGCGAGCTTCCACTTCGAGGCGGACGTCAGGCGAAGCGGGATCGCGTACGGCTCGCCGCGAGGGCCGACGGACAGGACCACGACGAGGGTGCGGCCGGAGCCGGAGACCCAGACCGTTCGCGCGGCGCGGCGGAGGAACGCGTACCGGCCGGGCAGGACGGAGGTGGTCTTCGCCTCGATGGTGACGCCGCCGGGGAGGGCGAGCTCCAGCGTGTGGAACACCTCCGGCGCGGTGGGACTCAGCCGCGGAGGCAAGACGATCGCCGTGGTGGGGAACCAGGGCGAACCCCGGCGGCGGGCCCAGCCCACGACGTAGGCGATCTCGATGGGGATGGCGACCAGGCTCACGAGAACGGCGAGGAGGGACGGCAACGTCAGCCAGGGGCTGAGGCTCACGTCGTCGGGCAGGCGCACGGCGTGCGGGTCGGCGGGGTCGTAGAACACCGGCACGATCTCCCCGGCGACGTACCGGTGGTCGGAGAGGTGGTCGATCACCGCCCGCAAGCTCACGCGGGCGACCGCGTAGTCGACGGTCACGGCCACGTCGCTCACGTCCGCCACCTTGCCGTCCGTGCGGGCGCCGTGGGTCAGGAGCGTTTCGGCCACGACACCCGCCACCAGGAAACCGCCGACCCCGGCGAGCAGCACGACCAGCCACGCCACGGCAGCCCGCACGGAACGCCGGAAGCGACGACGGACCGCGGCGACCCACTTCCGCTGCTGTTCCGCGAGCCGCTTGTCCTGCCGGCGCGCGCGGGCGTTCCGAGGCCGCACCGGCCCGCTGACCGGCGTCGCCCGGCCCGGCGGAGGCGGACCACGGCGTTGTCCCGGTCTGCCGGAAGAGGCTGGTCGTTTGCACCGCCGACGCTTTCGCGTCCGCCGGTCCTCCCCAGGTCCATCGGGAGAGGGTACGGCCAGGAAATCGCACTCCACCAGGGAAAAGGTGCGATCGAAAACACCGGCGGCGAAGGCAACCCGACAGCCCTGTGCGGCGTTTTGGCTCAGCTGCGCGCAACCACGGCCGGCACGGCGTACGGCGCGTCGCCGCGGCCGTGGCGGAACAGGACCACCGACGCGGACCCGGTGCCGCCCAGCCAAACGGGGCGGTTGGTGTAGGTGCGCAGGAAGCGGGCGCCGTGGGTGGACGGTACGGCACGCAGGCGGACGGCTTCGCCGGAGAGCAGGCGCACGTGCAAGTACGGCGGGTTCACGCCCCGGCCGGTGCCGGGCGCGAGGACGACGGTGGCCGTGCCCTCCTGCCAGCCCGTGCGGCGCACGGCGCGGAAGCGGCGGGACCAGCCGACGGCGCCCGTCGCGGCGACCAGGAAGCACAGCAGCGCCAGGCCGAAGCCGATCCAGGCGAAGCCCAGGCCGTTCTCGCTCAGGCCGTCCTCGGCGGTCGTGCGGGCGCGCGCCGGGTCGGCCGGGTCGAAGACCACCGTCACGCGCTGGCCCGGGGTGTAGGCGGCCCGAGAGCTGCGGTCGACGCGGGCCGTCAGCACCCGGCCGTCGGCCCGGAAGGACACGTCGATCCAGCGCGTGCCCTTCGGCGGGGTGGCGACGGAAACGACCGTCCCCGGCACGCGCGTGCCGGTCGACAGGAGGGTGTCCGCCGAGTGGAGGACGCCCAGCACCGCGGCGAGCCCGCCCGCGGAAACCAGGCACCACAGCGCCGCGAGCGCCCAAGCCCGCGAGGCGACGGCACGCAACCGCCGCGTCTCGCGGTCCGCATCGGCGATCAGCGCGCCAGCAGCACGAACACCAGCGCGAGGACGCCCGGCAGCACCTGCACCAGCAGGATCCGCTTGGACGCCGTCGCGGCGCCGTACAGGCCGGCGACGATCACGCAGGCCAGGCCGTAGATCTTGAACTGGAAGCCGGTCGGGTCGGTCGCGATGAGACCCCAGATCAGGGCGGCCGCGAGGAAACCGTTGTAGAGCCCCTGGTTCGCGGCGAGCGCCTTGCTCTCCTGCGCGAACGCCTCGGTGGTGCCGAACGCCGCGCGGGCGCGCGGGGTCGTCCAGAGGAACATTTCGAGCACCACGATGTAAACGTGGATGAGGGCGACCAGCCCCACCAGCACGTTCGCGACAACCGTCACGGGGTGTTCTCACTCTCGTCGGCGAGGAGCAGGCGCTCCGCGGAGTCGAAACAGGTGTGGGTGCCCGTGTGGCAGGCCGGGCCGGTCTGGTCCACGCGCAGGAGCACTGTGTCACCGTCGCAGTCGATCCGCACTTCGCGAACGTGCTGGACGTGGCCCGAGGTCTCGCCCTTCACCCACAGCTCCTGGCGGCTGCGGGACCAGTAGGTCGCGCGCCGGGTGGTGAGGGTGGATTCGAGGGCCTCGTCGTTCATCCAGGCCATCATCAGCACGTCGGACGTCGAGTGCTCCACGACGACGGCCGCGATCAGGCCGTCGGCGTTGCGCTTGAGCCGCCCGGACAGGTCCGCATCGAGGCTCATCGGACGACGACCCCGCCCTCGCGCAGCGCGCCCTTGACGTCGCCGATCTTCAGCTGTCCGAAGTGGAACACGCTCGCCGCGAGCACCGCGTCGGCGCCGGCCTCCACGGCGGGCAGGAAGTGGTCGACGGCGCCCGCGCCGCCGCTGGCGATCACCGGCACGCGCACCGCGCGGCGCACCATCTCGATCAGCGACAGGTCGAAACCGGACTTGGTGCCGTCGGCGTCCATCGAGTTGAGCAGGATCTCGCCGACGCCCAGCTCCTCGCCGCGCGCGGCCCACTCCACCGCGTCGATGCCGGTGCCGCGCCGCCCGCCGTGGGTCGTCACCTCGAAGCCCGACGCCGTCGGCTCGCCGCCCTCGGGCACGCGCCGCGCGTCGACCGACAGCACGATGCACTGGGCCCCGAACCGGCGCGACGCCTCGCGCAGCAGCTCCGGACGCGCGATCGCGGCCGTGTTGATGCTCACCTTGTCCGCGCCCGTGCGCAGCAGGCGGTTGACGTCGTCGTTGGAGCGCACGCCGCCGCCGACGGTCAGCGGGATGAAGACCTGCTCGGCCGTGCGGCGGACCACGTCGAAGGTGGTCTCGCGGTTGCCCGACGACGCGGTGACGTCGAGGAAAGTCAGCTCGTCGGCGCCCTCGTGGTCGTACAGCCGGGCCAGCTCCACCGGGTCGCCCGCGTCGCGCAGATCGGCGAAGTTGACGCCCTTCACCACGCGACCCGCGTCGACGTCCAGACACGGGATCACCCTCACCGCCACAGCCATGCCACCAGGGTAGCCGTCCACCTGCGACGGTCCGCCCGCCCGGTCGGGGCACGGGCGGTCAGAGCACGGGCGGCGTCCAGTCCCACAAGGGCGCGGCCTGGCCGCGGATCACCGACGCGGGCATCAGCGGCACGGTCACCGTCAGCAGCGCGTGCAGCCACCACGCCGACGACGTGTCCGCCACCGCCTTGCCGCGCGCCTGCTTCGTGACGTACGCCGCACGCGGGCGGCGCGCGGCGTCGTACGCGGCGAGCGCCTCGGGCACGGGGTGGTCCCGCAGCGAGGCGGCGAGGACCACGGCGTCCTCGATCGCCTGGCACGCGCCCTGGCCGAGGTCCGGCGGCACGGCGTGAGCCGCGTCACCGAGCAGCGCGACGCGTCCGCTCGTGAACGCGGGCAGCGGGTCGAGGTCGAGGATGTCGTTGTGCAGCACGGCGTCCGGCCCCGTCGCCGCCACGAGCTCGCGGGTCTCGGCGGGCCAGTCCGCGACGCGGCGGGTCACCTCGGCGTGCTCGCTCGGGTAGCGCGCGCCGGGTGTGGACTCGGCGGCGCCGAGGGCCCAGCAGGCCCGGCCGCCGGGCAGCGGGTGGATCATGAAGTACGCGCCGCGGCCCATCGTGAAGCTGCTGCGCACCGGCGGCGCCGCACCGGGCTCGGTGACGCCGCGCCAGGCCGTGTAGCGGAACCCCGGCTCGGGCGCGGCGGGGAAGAGCCGGTGGCGAAACCCGCTGTGGACTCCGTCGGCCGCCACGATCACGTCCGCGTCCACTTCGGACGGATCGATCACCTCGGTTCCCGTGTGCACCAGGGTTTCCGGCAGCTCCGCGAGCAAAGCCGAGTACAGCTCCGCGCGGTGGAACGCGGCGAGCGGCTCGTCGCGGCCCTCCCGGAACCGGCGCAGGAACCGGCCCGAGGACGTCCGCAGCGTGCCGGTGACCTCCGACGGCGCCGAATGCTTCCGCACCCGCTCCCCGATCCCCAGCGCGTCGAGCGCCCGCATCGCGTTGGGCGCCAGGGAAAGCCCGGCGCCGATCTCCCGCAGCTCGGGCGCGCGCTCCAGCACCGTGACGTCGTGTCCCGTGCGGCGCAACGCGATCGCTGCCGTCAGACCGCCGATCCCACCGCCGACCACCGTAGCCTTCAAACTGGCCTTCACTGTGCCCTTCACTCTGGCTCCCCCGCGTCCGCGAACGCCTCGGCCAGCCACGCGAACGCCGCGTCGGCACTGCGCACCCGGGCCGCCCGGGCGCCGTCGCGTTCGAGCAGCTCGATGCCGGCGTTGGTGATGTCGCGGAACGAGCCCAGCGTGGCGATGCGGCGGCGGATCACGCGCTGCCACGCGTCGTCGTCCACGCGGTAGTAGGCGGTGCGCTCGCCGCGGCCGGGGCGTTTGCCGACGAGCCCGGCGTCGAGCAGCAGCCGCAGGTTCGTGGTGAGCGACGCGCGGCTCGCGCCCACCGCGGCGGCCAGCTGCGCCGCCGACTGCTCCGGCGGGTCGCACGCCATGAGCCAGCCGAGCACGCGCCCGGCGATCGGCGGCAGGCCGTACTCCTGCGTGAGGAAGCCCGCGACCCGCTCGACCCACACGAGCACCTCGTCGTCCATGAGTGTCAGCATAGGCTAGTCGTCACTGAAATTCGCCCGGAATGCATCAGAACGGGGCCCTCGCGCGTCTGAGGGAACGTGACCACCAGCTTCGACGAGTTCGTGGCGGAGCGCCTCGACGGGCTCCTGCGCTACGCGACCGTCCTCACCGACGATCCGTACCTGGCGCAGGACATCGTGCAGGACGTGCTGCTGCGCGCCCAGGAGCGCTGGGCGAAGATCGACTCGCCGCCCACGTACGTGCGCCGGATGGTCACCAACGAGTACCTGTCCTGGCGGCGCCGTGCGGTGCGGCGCGTGGTGCCGTCGAGCCACGAGGTGCTCGACGCGATCAGCCCGCCGGCGGCCGACCCGTCGGTGGCCTACGACGAGCGTGACGAGATGCTGGCCCGCCTCGCGACGCTGCCGCGCAAGCAGCGGGCGGCGCTGGTGCTGCGCTACTACGAGAACTACTCCGACGAGGAGATCGGCGACGTCCTCAGATGCACCACCTCCACCGTGCGAAGCCAGATCTCGCGCGCGCTCGCGACCCTGCGCGCCACGGCGTACCCCTTGCCCACCGCCCTGACCACCGGAGCCGGAGAATGAGCCAGCCCGCCCGCGACACCGAGACGCTGCTGCGCGACAGCCTCGAACGGCTTGCCGAACGCGCTCCCGACGGTCACGAAGTCCGCAACGCGCTGGCGCGGGCCCGGCAGGCTCGGCGACGTCGGCCCGGGTTGGCGTTGGCCGCGGTGGCTGCTGCGGTCGTTGCGGTGACCGTCGGGGTGTCCGTGGTGGTCACGTGGCCTTCGCGGGTGCCGCCGGCCGCAGGTGAGCCGGTGCTCGGGTACTCGCCGGGGTGGTTGCCGGACGGGTTCACGGAGCAGTACCGCTCGGCCGGACCGGAGACGGCGCCGCAGGTGCGGCGGTGGTTCGCGGGGCCGAGCCGGATCGAGTTGTCGGCGTTTTCGACGAAGGATCCCGAGTGGTCGGCGACGGCGCTGAGGATCGCGGCGGTGCGTGACCAGGTGCTGGTGCACGGGCGGGTCGCGATGCTGACCGGGTCCACGACGTCGGCGGAGCTGACCTGGTCGCCTGACGAGACCCACGTGCTGCGGGCCGAGGTTGATGCGGTGCCGTCGGCGAAGGAGGTCGCGCAGAGGATCGCGGAGGATGTTTCCCGGTCTCAGCCGATCCCGGTTCGGGGAGAGGTGCGGTTCGGGACGTTGCCGGACGGGCTTCGGGAGACGGGGACGACCGTCAGCGGGATGAGTGCCGCGGAAGCGACGACGACGTTGGAGGCCGGGCCGGTTCGGGTCACGGCGGGGGCGGCGTCGCCCGGACTTGGGGGGTCGGTGCCGGTGACGGTGCGGGGCGTGCCGGGGGCGGCGGTGGCGGATCTGGTCACGGTGCGGTTGGCGTCGGGGCGGTGGCTGACGGTGTCGGGGAAGGTGCCGCGGGGGGAGTTGGTGGCGGTTGCCGGGGCCGTGGTGGTGGATCCGGCGCCGGATTACGGCTGGCTGGGGTCTTGATCGCGGCTAATGTGGATCCATGTCTACGGAACTGAGCCGGTTTGCCGGTGAGAAGTACGTGGTTCTCACTACGTTTCGCCGGGATGGGCGGTCCGTGCCCACCGCTGTGTGGTTCGGGATCGACGGCGACGAGTTGCTGATTTATTCGGAACGCAAGGCGGGGAAGGTCAAGCGGATCCGTAATGGTGGGCGGGTGGAGGTTCAGGCTTCCGATGTCCGGGGGCGGACGCATGGGCCTGCGGTGGGGGGAATTGCGCGGTTGCTGGATGATGCCGGGACTGAGCGGGTTCGCAAGGCGATTCGGCGGCATTATCCGTTGGTGGGGCCGGTGTCGATGTTCTTCAGCAAGTTGCGTGGGGGGCCGGAGCGGACGATCGGGATCGCGGTGAAGCTGGACTGAGGGTCATGGGGTGTTGGTGAGTCCTGCGGCCAGTTTTGCCGGGTCGTGGTCTGGGGCTACGCCGTCGATCAGTACTACGTCGCCGGTCAGGTGGTCGGTGCGGAGGGGGAGGATCTTGCGGTAGGCGGGTGAGTCGTACCAGTTCCGGGCTTGGGTCAGGTCCGGAAAGGAGATCACGACGATCGGGCCCGGCCATGCTCCCTCGACGACTTGTGCTTGTGCTCCGTGGATGAGGAAGCGGCCCTTGAAGGGGTCCAAAGTGGATTGGATGCGGCGGAGGTATTCGCCTACGTCGGGGTGGATGACGCCGGGCTGGCGTAGGTGGGCGATGGCGTAGGCGGTCATTTCGGTCTCCTTGGATGGGGTTTTCTGGGTGGGACCGATGGTGCCTGGGGGACGTAAGGGAGTCGATTACCTGGGGGGTAATGGCTGTTCTCAGGGGGTGGTGGCGGCTCGGCGCGCGAAGCGCGCCATTGCGCCGGGGAGTGTGTGGTGGGCACCCCGATTTTTGATTGTGACGACGGTAGGGATCGGCTTGTCAAGGCGGGAAAGCGTGCCTTGACAAGCCGATCTCTACCGTGTGGGGGAAAAGAATCGGGGGGCTGGGAGGGGGAAGGTTGCGGGGAGGGGTAGGGGGATTGTGGGTTGGGTTGCCGGGTGGGGGTTGGGTAGAGGCAAGAACGCGCGCGGGTCCGTCGGGCGGTCGGGTTGCGCAGGCGGCCGAAGGTCGGGCAGAGGCAAGAACGCGCGTGGGCCCGTCGGGCGCTAGGGATGTGCAGGCGGCCGGGGGCTGGGTAGAGGCAAGAACGCGCGAAGGTCCCTGGTGCGCTGGGGTTGCGCAGGCGGCCGGAGGTTGAGGTGGGGCCAAAGCGCCCCAATGAGGTTTTCTCAGTACGGCGAGGTGGGGGTGCGTGTTGCCGTGAGGTGAGGCGTGGGGCCGCTGGTAGGACTGGATTTGCGAAGATCGAATCCTAAAATTCCAGAGGCCCC
>NZ_JBEYSJ010000019.1:0-190117 GCF_040704195.1 Amycolatopsis sp. NPDC047767 | reverse complement strand
CGCGGCGGAAAGGGCAACTTCGCCGTGGTGACCGCGCTGGAGTTCGCCTTGTTCCCGGTGCCCCGCCTCTACGGTGGGGGCCTCTATTTCCCCGGTGAGCGGATGGCCGACGTGCTGCGCGCGTGGACCGCCTGGCATCCGGGCACCCCGGAGACGATGATCTCGTCGTTCGCCGTGCTGCGCCTGCCACCGCTGCCCGAGCTGCCCGAACCGCTGCGCGGCGCGTTCACGGTGTCCTTGCGGTTCGCCTACACCGGCACGGCCGAGGACGGCGAGCGCCTGGTGGCTCCACTGCGGACAGTGGCTCCGGCGATCCTCGACACCGTGCGGGACATGCCCTACAGCGAGGTCGCGTCGATCCACAACGAGCCGACCGAACCGTTGCCCTACTACGAGCGGGGCATCATGCTGCGCGAGTTCCCCGAGGAGGCACAGGAAAAGCTGATCGAGCTCGTCGGCCCGGAGTCCGGCACCACCATGTGGATCGCCGAACTGCGCGCCCTGGGCGGGGCGTGGGACCGCGAGCCGGCCGTGCCCAACGCCGTGGCGACCAGGGGCCTGCCCTACAGCCTGCTGGGCGTCGAGGTCGGTCCGCTGTCGCAGGAGCACCAGCTCAAGGAATCGGTCGCCGTCCTGCTCGAGGGCATGCGGCCCTGGCAAAGCGACCGGCGGCTGGTCAACAACCTCGCCCCCGAAGAAGCGCCCGACGCCGCCGCGATCTACGGACCGGAACGCTACCGACGCCTCACGGCCGCGAAGTCGAACTACGACCCGGACAACATGTTCCGGATCAACCACAACGTGGTGCCGGCCGGCTGAACAGCCGATCGGCCGAAAGTCCCCGTGCCCCTTGAGGTGACGGTCACTTCGCCCGGGCCTGTCGCGCCCGACACACTCGGCCCCACTGCGCGGATGTCGTCCTATATTCAAATGTACGTACATTTGAGCGCGCCCCCGGACCGGGACCCGGCGCGCAGCGCAGCCAGGAGGAGCACTATGTCCACTGTGGACTCGACGCACTTCGATCTCGTCGTGATCGGATTCGGCAGAGGGGGCAAGACACTGGCCGCCGCGATGGGGCGGCGCGGCCGCCGCGTCGCCGTGATCGAGCGGTCGGCGCAGATGTACGGCGGTACCTGCCCCAACGTCGGGTGCGTGCCCACCAAATCGCTGATCCACCACGCGGAAACCGGTACCGGGCACGGCGAAGCGGTCGGCAAGACGCGGAACCTGACGACGAGGCTGCGCGGCATCAACTTCTCCACGCTGGACTCGATCGAGTCCGTCACCGTCCTCACCGGACAGGCCGCGTTCGTCGACCCCAAAACGGTGGAGGTCAGCGCCGGCGACGACCGCCTGACCGTGACCGGCGACACCATCATCATCAACACCGGGGCCGAGCCCGTCCTGCCCGCGATCCCCGGGCTCGCCGGCAGCACCCGCGTCCACACGAGCACCGACCTCATCGGGCGGGACAACCTCCCGCGCCGGCTGGCCGTGCTCGGCGGTGGGCACGTGGGCATCGAGTTCGCGTCGATGTTCGCGCAGTTCGGCAGCGAGGTGACGGTGCTCGACCGCGCGCCGCGCATCCTGGGCCGGGAGGACGACGATGTCGCCGCGGCCGCGGAACAGGTGCTGGCCGACACCGGGGTCCGGTTCGTCCTCGGCGCCGAGGTCACCCGGCTGTCGGAGACGGCCGAAGGCGCCCGCCTCGACTACCGCCAGGGCGACGACGACGGCACGATCGTCGTCGACGCGGTGCTGGTCGCGGCCGGCCGCAAGCCCGCCACCGAAGGCCTCCGCCTGGACCTCGCGGGCGTGGCGACCACGGCCGGCGGCGCGGTCGAAGTGGACGATCGGCTGCGCACCGGCCAGCCCCACATCTTCGCGGTCGGCGACGTCAAGGGCGGGCCGCAGTTCACCTACGTCTCCCTCGACGACAGCCGCATCGTCGCCGACCAGCTCACCGGCCCCGGCACCCGATCCACCGCCGACCGCGCCCACATCCCCTACGCGCTCTTCCTGACGCCCCCCTTGGCCCGGGTGGGACTCACCGAACAGGCCGCGCGCGAGCAGGGGTACGCGGTGAAGGTGGCGGAAAAAGCGGTCGCCGACATCGTCGCGATGCCGAAAGCGAAGATCCTCGGCGAGACCCGGGGCCTGATGAAATTCGTCATCGACGCGAAGACCGACCGGATCCTCGGCGCCGCCCTGCTGAGCGTCGACGCCCAAGAGCTGATCAACCTGGTCACCCTGGCCATGCGGCACGGCGTCACCGCCACGGATCTGCGCGACGGGATCTACACGCACCCGTCGTCGACCGAGGCGTTCAACGAAGTGCTGGCCGCCACGCGCAGCTGACGCGGCCGGGCGGAACCCGCCAACCCCGCCCGCCGGCGCGATTCCCGGCGCCGTGATCCCCCGCTCGCTGATCCGGTGGGTCCCGGCGACACACCGGTTGCGGGACAAGGATCCGCGCTGACCCGTCCCGCTTCGTCCAGGTCAGGTCTGTTGCAGCGCCGAGAGAACAGCGCGCAGGTGGCGGCGCGTCGCGTCGGCGGCCCGGTCCGGGTCGCCGTCGCAGATCGCGGAGATGATGGCGAGGTGCTCGGCAAGGGATTCACGAGCCCGCCCCGGCCGGGTGGTGAGGCGGAACCGGTGCAGCACGGACTGCGCGCGCAGGCGTTCCAGGATGCGCGTCGCCGTGTGGTGGGCGCTGAGCCGGCGCACGAGGGTGTGCAGCTGGTGGTTGAGCTCGGACTGCCGGGCCAGATCCGCGTCGTCGACGGCGTCGCTCATGGCGTCGGCCAGCGCCTGCAGGGCACCTCGCTCGTCAGCGTCGGCCCGCGTCGCGGCGAGCGAGGCACACAACGGTTCGAGCATCAGGCGCACGTCGCAGATCTCGACGGCCTCGTCCAGCGACACCGCGCGGACGCGCGCGCCCCGGTTCCGGACGCGCTCGATCAGCCCTTCGTTCATCAGTTCCAGCAGCGCGAGCCGGACCGCGCTGCGGCTCGCGCCGAACTGGTCGGCCAGGTCGCTTTCGACCAGCCGCTGGTTCGGCACGAACTCGCCCCGCAGGATCGCGTCGCGGATGACGTCGCTGACCGCGGGGGCCGACGCGGTCGAGGGGTCCGCCGTCTCAGCCCGCACGCGACATCACCGGCTCGCGGGCAGGTCTCGGCAGTTCCCGGATCCGCGCAGCCGCACCGCTGCCGTGTTCACCCAAGCCGATCACCTCGTCGAAACGGAGTTCCACGCGGCCCGGCCGCCCGCGTCACGAAGCCGGCGTGCGACCGAGCGTGGTCCGGGGCAGGCCGCCCAGCTCGCTGAGCTTCTGCAAGGACCCGACCAGGCTCGAGAGGTGAGCCCGCATCGCGGCCTCGGCCCGGTCCCCGTCCCCCGAGGCGACCGCCTCGATGACGCTGACGTGCTCGGCGAGCCCTTCCTCGATCCGCCCCGGCAGCAACGACACCTGGAACTGGTACCGCACGCTGGGGTAGCGCAGCCGTTCCAGCACCTCGGTCGCCGTCCGCTGGTCACCCAGCTCGCGGATCACGTGGTGCGATTCCTGGCTGATGTCGTTGTAGGCGGCGATGTCACCGGCCTTCACCGCCGCGCGCATCGCCTTGGCGAGCTTCTGGAGGCGGCGCCGGTCTTCCGCACCGATCACCGACGCGGCCTTGCGCGCGCACAGCCCCTCGACCACGGCGCGCACCTCGGTGATCTCGATCGCCTCGCGCAGCGAGATCGGCCGCACCGACGCGCCGCGGTTGCGCTCGCGGATCACGAGGCCCTCGTTCTCCAGCATCACCAGGGCCTCGCGCACGCTCCCGCGCGACGATCCGAACGTGGCCGCGAGATCGACCTCGACGAGCCGCTGGCCGGGAAAGAGCTCGCCGTGGACGATGGCGGTCCGCAACCGGTCGACGAGCGTTTCTCGGTTTTCCACAGGCGGCCGCCCTCCTTTCAAGGCCGGCCGTCCAGCCGGATCGTTGCCATTTTACCCTAACAGGATCGTTGGCAATCTGAGTGGACGATCGGGTGTTTCACCGGCCGCTCAGTGCGGTTCGTCCTGCGCGTCGACCACCGACAAAGCCCGCCCGGGCACCGGGACCGACACCTCGTCGCCGGGACGCACGTCCGAGTGCCGGGCCGACCGGCACTCGATGCGCTCGTCGCCGACCGCCACGATGTGCCGGATGCACTCGCCCTCGAACGACTGGGCGACCACGGTGCCGGACAGTTCGTTCGCCCCCGCCGACCCGGGGGCGCCGGCGGTCCGGCGCCGCGGCTCGAGGTCTTCCGGGCGCAGCACCAGGACGACGTCGGTGAGCCCGGCCGGCACCGCTTCGTCGAGCACGAGCGGGCCGACGTCCGTGAGCACCGTCCGACGGCCCGAGCCGTCGTCGATCTTCGCCGGGAGCAGGTTCGGCGACCCGATGAACCGGGCCACGAACAGGTTCTGCGGGTGGTCGTAGATCTCGCGCGGGGTGCCCTGCTGCATGATGCGCCCGCCGCTCATGATGGTGATCACGTCGGAGATCGCCAGCGCCTCGGCCTGGTCGTGGGTGACGTAGAGGGTGGTCAGCCCCAGTTCGCTCTGCAGCCGCTTCAGTTCCAGGCGCATCGACGCGCGAAGCTGCGCGTCGAGGTTGGACAGGGGCTCGTCGAGCAGCAGCAGGCGCGGCCGGCCGACCATGGCGCGGGCGAACGCGAGCCGCTGCTGCTGGCCGCCGGAGAGCTTCGTGGCCGACCGGTCGATGGCCTCGCTCAGCCCGACCGATTCCAGTGCCGCCACCACCAGCTTGTCGACCTCGGCCTTGGGCCGCTTGGCCCGGCCCACCCGCATCGGGAACGCGACGTTCTGGCGCACGGACATGTGCGGCCAGATCGCGTAGGACTGGAACACCATGCCGAGCCGGCGCCGGTCCGGCGAGAGGTCCACGGACCGCTCGGCGGAGAAGAGTGTGTCGCCGCCCAGCTCGATCTCGCCGGAGTCCGGGTGCTCGAGCCCCGCGACCGACCGCAGCAGCGTGGTCTTGCCACACCCCGACGGCCCCAGCAGCGTGTGGAACTGCCCCTCCTCCACGCGCAGGCTCACCCCGCCCAGCGCGGGACGGTGCTTGCCGGCATCGACCCCTCGCCGCCGCAACCGGGCGGATGAGGCGGGGTCGTACTTCTTCACCACGTCGTTGATCTTGAGCATCGGTTCGACCGCCTTGGGTTCGGGCTACTGGTTGCGCACGCCACGGCGCGCCGCGATGAGCTGCGAGATGACGACCAGGACCGTCAGCACGACGACGAGGACCACGCCGATCGCCGACACCAGGGTGGTGTTGCCGTCCTGGTACTCCTGGAAGATCGTCACGGAGAGGACTTCCTTGCCCGGGGTGTAGAGCAGGATGCTGCTCTGCAGCTCCCGGAAGCTGACGATGAGGATGTAGACCCATCCGCCGATCAGGCCCGGCGCGGCCAGCGGGAGCAGGACGCGCCGCATCGTCTCGAACCAGCGGGCCCCGGAGACGTGGGCCGACTCCTCGAGCTCGGCCGACACCGTCGAAAGCGCGGCGCCCGCGTACCGCATGCCGTAGGGGATGAACCGGGTCGTGTAAGCGATGAAGAGGATGACCAGCGTCCCGTAGATCGGCAGCGACGTGCGGAGGTACACCACCGCCAGCGCGACGCCGAACACGAGACCGGGGATCACCAGCGGCGAGAACGCCAGCGCGTCGAGCAGCCGCCGGCCCGACGATCTCGTGCGGACCACGACCCAGGACGCGACCGCGGACAGGACCATCGCCGCGGTGGCCGCGCACACGGCGACGATCACGGTGTGCTCGAACGAGTGGATGATCCCGCTGTCGCCGAACAGCGTGCGGTAGTTGTCCAGGTTCAGGTCGCCCAGGGCCTGGAGGCTGGGTTGCTCGTAGTTCTTCAGCAGCGACGAGTAGAGCAGGATCAGCAGCGGCAGCACCACGGCGAGGACGAAGTAACCCAGCACCAGCAGTGCCGCGACCCACCTCCCCCGGCCGAGTTTCTCGCGCCGCGGCCGGAACGCCTTGCCGCTGATCGTCCCGGACTCGCGCAGCGACCCGCCCGCGCGCCCCGCCAGCCAGACGCCGACGCACGCGATCACCAGCAGGCCGATCCCGATCGCCCCGATCGCCTGGTAGTCGGTGGGGTATTCCTGGTACAGGTAGTAGAGCTTGCTGGTGAGCACGTAGTGCCCGCCCGAGAGCCCGAGGAACGTGGGGATTTCGAAGACTTCCAGCGACTGCACGAAGACGATGAGCGCGGCGCCCGCCAGCGCGGGCTTGACCATCGGCAGGGTGATCCGGGTCAGCACCCGCCACCGGCCGAGCCCGGCGACCCGGGCCGCCTCCTCCATCGACGGGTCCGCGGCGCGGAAAGCCGCCGACAGCAACAGGAAGACGATCGGCGCGGAGTGCAGGCTCTGCACCCAGATCATGCCCCACACCGAGTAGACGTCGAACGGCCGGATGCCGAACAGGAACCCGGTGACGTTGTTGAGCAGGCCGATGTTCGAGCTGCCCAGGAAGATCCACGCCGGCGCGTACAGGATCGCCGGGATGATCAGCGGGATCAGGGCCGAGAGGCTCAGCAGCCGCCGGAACGGGACGTCGGTGCGCTCGGCCAGGTAGGCGAACCCGCCGCCGATCACCATCGACACGACCATCGAGCCGAAGGCGAACGCCAGCGTGTTCCCGATCATCGCCCAGGTGTCGGAGTCGTTCGGGAACGCCCGGGCGAAGCCCCCGAGGCCGGCCGAGCCGTCGTCTGCGACGAAGGTCCGCCAGAGCAGGAAACCCAGTGGCACCAGGACGAGGTAGCCGAGCAGCAGCACGACCACCGCCACGACCACGTGCTTGGCCTGGACGCGCGCGAGGACCCGGCGCAGTACCCCGGGGCCCGGCCCGGGGCCGGGACCGGCGGGCGGCCGGTCGAGAAGGGTCTGGGTCATCGCGGAAGCACCGGATCCTTGCCCTTGAGCAGGTTGCTCCACGCCTCTTGCCACGCGTTGCCCCGGTCGGAGGCCAGGGTCCGCCAGTCGTCGTACACGAAATCGGTTCCTTCCGGCAGGCGCGGCCGGTAGCCCGGGATCGCCGCGGGGTTGGTGGGGATGTACCCGGCGTCGTGCAGGTACTTCTGCGCCTCGGTGAGGTAGAAGTCGCAGAACAGCAGCGCGGCCGCCGGGTGGGCCGCGCCCTTCATCGGATCGGCCCCCAGGATCTGCAGCGTCACGGGGTCCATGGGCGGGGAGAACGAGAGGTCCTTCGCGCGGCTGGGCACGTACTGGAGGAAGTCCGACAGGAAGACCGGGAAGTCGCCCGCCTGCAGCAGCGTGGTGTTGGAGACGTGGCCGTCGACGACCCGGAAGTTCTTCGCGACGCCCTTCATCATGGCGGCGAAGTCGTTGTCGGACATGCCTTTCTGCTTCGTGTAGTAGTTGTACACGTCCTCGTACCAGTTGAAGTCGCCCTGGTCGACCGCGACCTTGCCCTGCCACTTCGGATCGGCGTAACCCGCGAGGTCGTGCGGGAGCCCGCCGGGCTGGACCAGCCGCACGTTGTGGATCGGCAGGGTGGCGATGTAGTACGCGCCGACCATGTCGTCGGTCTTCGCCTCGGCCGGGATCGTCGACGTGATGTCGCTCTGGTACGGGGCGATCAGGCCCTGCCCGCCGAGGATCGCCATCTCGGAGTCCTTGGTCTCGACCACGTCGTTCAGGACCCGGTGCGCGCCGGCTTCCTGCAGGACGCGCCCACGGACCTGTTCGGTCGTCGCGCGGTAGACCGCGACGTCGATCCCGTATTCCTTCTCGAAAGCGGGGACGATCTTCTTCTCGATCGCGGTGTTGGTGACGTAGATGACCAGCTGGCCCTCGGCCTTGGCTGCGTCGACGAGCTGGTCGTGGCGCGATTTCCCCTTCAGGGCGGCGAATTTCGCGTAGACCGCGACCGCCTCGGTGTTCACAGGGGGAAATCCGCACGCCGCCGTCAGGCCGCCCAGGCAGGCCACAGCGAGCAGGCAGGCAAGGCGCTGCCGCGGCTTCTCGAGCATCGTTGCTCCTCATTCCGGTGACGGCTGCGCTCCGCGCACCCGCGTACAGAGACTACGTGATGTCGAACAATATGACTAGCAATATTGTCGGACAATCAGAGGTCGACGACGAGCTCCGAAGTGGCCGCCCTGCTGCAGCACAACGTGATGACCGAGCCGGACGCCTTCTCCCCCGGAGTCAGCACCACGTCGCGGTGGTCCGGCGTCCCCGAAAGCACCCCCACCACGCAGGTTCCGCACACGCCCTGCTCGCACGCCGTCGGGACGAACACGCCCGCCCGGTCGAGGACCTGGGCCGGGGTCTCGGTCGCGCCGACCTCCACGGTCACCTTGCTGCGGGCCGCGGTCAGCACGAACGGACGTCCTTCGGTGTCGGCCTCGTGCTTGAAGTGCTCGACCCGGAACGCCCGGGCCCCGATCCCCGCGGCGAGGGCGCCCTTGCGCACGAAGTCCATGAACGCCTCGGGCCCGCACACGTAGACCGTCGACTGTGGACCGGCCGCGCGCAGCACCTCCTCCGGGGCGAACGCGCTCCCGTCGGAGTCCGCTCCGACGTGCAGGGCACCGGGCGGGACGAGGGATTCGAGTTCGGCGGTGTAGACCGCCCGGTCGGGCGTGCGCACGCGGTAGTGGAACTCGAAGCCGGCGTTGCGCGCGGCGAGCCGGCGCGCCATCGCCAGCAGCGGGGTCACGCCGATGCCCCCGGCGATCAGCACCGCGTGCTCGTCGTCCTCCCCCAGCTCGAACGTGTTCTTCGGCTCGCTCACGAGGATCCGGTGCCCGGGCCGCAGCCGCTCGTGCACGAACCGCGAACCGCCCCGGGAGTCGGCGGTCTTGAGCACCGCGATCTTCGCGGTTCCGTCCTCTTCGGACGCCGAAAGCAGCGAGTACTGCCGGATCAGGCCGTTGGGCAGGTGCACGTCGACGTGCGCGCCCGGCCCGTGGCCGGGCCACGGGCTGCCGTCGACCGGGCGCAGCTCGACCTCGAGGACACCGTTGCCGACGATCCGCCGGCCGCTGACCTCGACCTCGATCGTTCCCTCCGGCGCGGTCACGAAGCCGTCCCCATGCGGTCGGCGGCCAGCCGCACGACCTGGCGCGACGACAGGGCCAGCAGCGGGTGCGCCCCGGCTTCGACGAGCGCGTCGAAGCCCGGGCGGCGCAACGCGTCCTGGAAGCGGGGGTCGAGGCCGCTGGCGGCGATCACCGCGTCGGCGTCGCGCGCGTAGTCGTCGCGCAGCTGCTCCTCCACGATCAGGCGGTGGAGGAACCGGTTGAGCGGCAACGACTCCGGCTCGGGGAACTTGTAGTAGACGAAGTCCTCGCTGGTGAACTCGTACCCGCCGTACTTCGGCACCGACACCTCGCGGCTCGCCTCGTGCACGGTGTCGTCGGCGGCCTGGGGCAGGAACTGCACGACGCCCTGACCGTGGTGGGCCAGCTCCTGGTACGAGAGCAGATGCCCGGGCAGCTCGCCGATGATGCCGAGCAGCACGAACCAGGTCAGCAGCTCGCTCTCGCCGACCTCGTCGAGGTTGACGGGGGTGAGGTCGAGCAGGTCCTGGTACCGGCCGGCGGCGGTCTCCTGGACGACCCAGCGGTCGAACTCGTAGTTCGGCGCCATGTACCGGGAGGTGCCCGGGAAGTGGGACATGCCGCCGCTCGCGATGATCGCGATGCGCTCGTCGCGGGTCTCCAGCGCGCGGCCGATGGCCCGGCCCAGCTCGTAGCAGCGGCGCGGGCTCGGGATCGGCGGCAGGTAGGTGTTCACCAGCAGCGGCACCACCGGGGCGTCGGTCTTGCCGAGGATGTACTTGAACGGCGTGAGGAACGCGTGTCCCAGCACGGCTTCCTGGGAGTAGGTGACGTCGAAGCCGTCGGCGATCACCTTCTTCAGCAGGTCGACGGCGACCTCGGTGTGCACCTTCTTGTGCATCTGCTGTTCCATGTAGTGCGCCTCGCACTCCTGCGAGACCACCATCGTGAACGTCGGCACCGCCTCCAGCCAGAAGGTCTCGAGGTGGTCGAGGCCGATGACGAGCACCGCGTCGGGCGCGGCTTCCTCGATGGCCGCGCCGAACGCCACCAGTGCGTCCGTGCTCTTGTCGAGCTTGTCGAGCTCCTCGTGCTGGGGCCGGCTCAGCAGCTGCGGCGCGTGGACCGCGGCCGCCGCCGCGACGATCTCAGCCATGCGTTTCTCCTTCGGGGGATGTCGGGGCTCGGTGGTCTAGAGGTCCAGGGTCTGCGGGGCGAAGACTTCGTCGAGCGACACCTTGCGCACGGCGATGCCCTGCTCGGCCACGTACTGCCCGAGCCGGTCGAGCATCGTGCGGTTGGCCGCCATTCCGTACGGCACGGGGTCGGTCGCGGCGAGGCGGCGGGTGGCGTCCGCGGTCGCGGGATCCAGCAGCCGCCACGGTTCGAAGCTCTTCGCGGCCTCGGCCAGCACGGCGGCCTTGGCCTCGGTGAAGGCCGAGTACAGGTTCAGCACCAGCCACGGCAGCTCCTCGGCGAGCTCCCGCCGCACGGCGACGCAGTGCGTGGCGTGCAGACCGGTGCCGCCGGCGAGGTAGCGGGCCCGTTCAGTCTCGGGGTCGAACAGCCGGCGCACCCTCAGGTCGGCTTCGCTGCGTTCGGGCGAGCGGTCGACGAGGTTCTTCTCCGACAGGTACAGCAGGGATCCGGCGAGGTAGTCCTCGGCGAGCAGGGTGCCGATGTTCTCCTCCGGCGACATCACGTCGACGCGCACACCCTCGGGCGGCCGGAAGTCCGTCGCCGCGCCGTGGCTGTGGGCGGCGCCGCGTTCCATGACCCAGTGGACGTCGGCGGGATCGACGCCGAAGTCGTGCTGCAGCACGCCGCGGCTCCACACCGCGGAGGTCTGCTGGTACTCCGGCACGCCGATCTTCCGCCCGCGCAGGTCCGCGGGGCTCTCGATGCCGGAGCGCTCGCCGACGACGATACCGAGGTGGCACAGCGTGCGGGTGGTGAACACGGGCAGGGCCACGAACCGCCGGTCGTCCAGCGAGGCCAGGCGGAAGCAGGTCGACAGCGACGCCTCGAAGACGTCGAACTCGGCGAAGTGCAGCTGCCGCCAGAACAGCTCCGACGGGTGGTAGGCCAGCATCGTCGGGTCGACGCCGGCGATCCGGGCGCGCCCGTCGAGCAGCGGGCGGGTGAACGTGTTGTCGGTGAGGGCGACGGTGAGCCGGCGCGTCATGCGCTCTCCCCCGCGCGGTTCAGGATGAGCAGCAGGTAGCCCGTGGTCGAGGAGTTGTAGATGATCGGCTGGATCCGGTCGAAGGTCCACCCCTCGGCGACGGCAGTGTTGAGCTCGCGTTCGAGCTCTTCGGACACGGCCTCGGGCGTGAGGCCGGTGGCGCGGATGGTCACGATCTTGTAGGTCATGGGTCGCTTTCGTCGGTTCGGCGTGGGGCTCAGTACCAGGCGGACTGCAGGTCCTTGGCGGCCTCGCGCCAGGCGTCGTCCTCGGCCACGAGCAGGTCGGCGGCGCGGGTGTCGCGGTGGTCTTCGGGAGAGGCCCCGACCATCGGCTCCCCGCGCTCGGCGCGGTCGGTCGCTTCGAGCAGGAGCTTGCGGGCGGTGGAGATCGCCAGGTCGGTGCTGCCGAGCGCTTCCTTGCTGCGGTCCACGATCCGGCCCATGCCGGTCTGGATCGCGAAGTCCTGGGTGTTGACGCCCTCGATGCCGGTGAACGTCCGCGTGCGCTGCACCTCGCGGTCGATCATGAAGTCGTTCTCCGGTTCCCGGACCAGCCAGTACGTCCCGGGTTTGAAGTCCTGCGGGCCGCGGCCCATCTCGTCCTCGTGCTCGGCGAACCACCCCTGCGGCATCGGCTGCTCGGGCCGGGCGGAGTAGGCGAAGTTGTAGATGGCGGTGTTGTGGTCGTCGATCGGCACCCAGATGTGGCCGTGCAGCGCGGGGTACTCGGCGTCCTCACCCTGGCCGTGCCAGCTCAGCAGCACACTGCGGATCTGCATGAACGGCATGGCGAACTGGTACACGCGCAGGTAGCGGCGCCCGCCGCCGACGCGGCGCAGGCTCGCGTAGGTGAACCCGTGCGGCTGCAGCTGTACCTCCAGCTTCGGGTGCCGGTCCAGCGCCCGCAACGACTTGGTGTTGGACAGGTCGTTGTTGTGTGCGAACGACGAGTGGGCGGTGTCGATCCCGCCCTCGATCGCCTGCAGGTAGTTGCACGGCTCGTTGGTCTTCGAGACGCCGCGGTGGGTCTCGGGCGCGCGCAGCCATTCGTAGTCGGGAGGTTCGGGCATCGTGTCGACCGGCCCCATGTAGGTCCAGACGATCCCGCCGGCCTCGTACACCGGGTAGGCCTTGATCCCGGCGCGGAACCGCAGCCGCGCACCCGGTTCCTCCGAGGGCGTGTCGAGGCAGTTGCCGTTCACGTCGAACTTCCAGCCGTGGTACACGCAGCGCAGACCGCATTCCTCGTTGCGGCCGAAGAACAACGGCGCCCGCCGGTGCGAGCAGTAGGCGTCGAGCAGGCCGACCTCGCCGTTGGAGTCCCGGAACGCCACCAGGTCCTCACCGAGCAACCGCACCCGCACGGGCGGGCTGTCGGGCTCGGGGACCTCCTCCGACAGGACGGCCGGGATCCAGTACCGGCGGAAGACCTGTCCCATGGGGGCCTCGCCCTCGACCCGGGTGAGCCGTTCGTTCTGTTCTCGTGTGATGCGCATCTTGCCTCCGAGGGGAACTGTCAGGCTGCGGTGTGCACGGCAGCGCGGGGT
This sequence comes from Amycolatopsis sp. NPDC047767, assembly GCF_040704195.1. NCBI lineage: Bacteria > Bacillati > Actinomycetota > Actinomycetes > Pseudonocardiales > Pseudonocardiaceae > Amycolatopsis > Amycolatopsis sp. NPDC047767. The sequence goes on along the minus strand of NZ_JBEYSJ010000019.1, from coordinate 177,263 downwards.
GTCACGGCTGCGCGACGGTGACGGTCGCGTGGATGACGTCGGCGACGGGCCCGTCGCCACCGGTGGAGAGGATGGCGTCGGCCACCCGGTCGTACGGCACCGTCATCGTCGCGAGTGGACGGACGAGGTCGAGGTTGTCCTGCAGGATCCCGATGGCCGACTCCACCGCGTCGAAACTGTGCCCGCGCATGCCGACCACGGTGAGGCACTTCCGGGACAGGGCCCCGAGATCGATCCCGTCCTGCGGCTTGCGCTCGCGCACGGGCAGCACCAGCCGGCCCGACTTGCGCAGCACCGCGATCGCGTCGTTGAACACCGCGGCCGTGCCGGACGCGGTGTTGACGACCAGGTCCGCGCCCTCGCCGCCAGTGGCTTCCCGGATCCGCTCCACCAGGTCGGGGCCGCTGGTGAACGTGTGGGTGGCGCCCAGGGACCGGGCCGCGGCGAGCCGCACGCCGTCGCGTTCGAGACCGACCGCGACGATCACCGACGCGCCGGCGATCCGCGAAGCCAGGACGCACCCGAGACCCTGCTGTCCCGGCCCGATCACGACGACCGCGGAGCCGGGGCCGGCTCCGCCGTTGCGGTAGGCCCACTCGTACCCGTTGGCCACCGGCAGCGCGAGGGTCGCGATGTCGGACGGCAGCGAGTCCGGCACGTGGTGCAGCACCGTGCGCGGGTGCAGGTACTGCAGTTCGCTGAACCCGCCCCACAGTCCCGGCGCCACGGTGAGCGCGGTGGTGCCGTACCGCAGCGCGTCGGGGCGCGCCGACGGGTCGGATTCGAGGCACCACCGGAACTCCGACGACCGGCAGAACCGGCAGTGTCCACAAGGGAGGTACTCCTCCAGCAGCACGCGGTCCCCCGGCGCCGCACCCCACCTCGCGACCGCGGACGCCGTCGCGTCCGCGATGACCCCCACGGTCTCGTGGCCCATGACCCGGGCGGGCTCGTCGGCCCGGTCGAAGGAAACCACGTCGGAACCGCAGATCCCCACCGCCTCGACGGCGAGCAGGCCGCCGCCGCCGGTCAGGTCCGGGACGGGGAGCTCGCGGAACTCGACGGTCCGGCGGCCGGTCGTGACCGCGGCCCGGGCCAGACGCTCGTTCGGCACTGAAGGTGTCCTTCCCTCGTCGCTGATCTGGTTGTACTTTATTGTTAACAATCCTGTCGCGCAATCTGCGTGAGGATGTAGTTCGCATAACGAAGGGGCGGGATGAGCACCTACGTACTGGTTCACGGGGCCTGGCACGGCGGCTGGTGCTGGCAGCGGGTGACAGCCGAACTCCAGCGGCTCGGGCACCGGGTCTTCGCGCCGACGCTGACGGGGATCAGCGACCGGCGCCACCTGATCTCCCCGGACGTGGGGCTCGAAACGCACACCGAGGACGTACTCGCCCTGCTTGAGGCGTGGGACCTGACGGACGTGGTCCTGGTGGGACACAGCTACGCCGGGCAGGTCGTCACCGAGGTGGCGGCGAGGAGCCGCGCCCGGATCGGGCATGCGGTGTACCTGGACGCGTTCGTCGCCGACGCCGGCGAGCGCGCGATCGACCTGCTGCCCGACCACGTGGCCGGGCACTACCGGGAATCCGTGGCCGGACCCGGTTTCGGGTGGCTGATCCCGCCGCGCTCGCTGGAAGTCCTCGGAGTGACCGAACAGGACGATCTGGACTGGCTGACCCCGCGGCTGTCACCCCATCCCTGGAAGACCTACCTGGACCCCGTGAGCGCCGCGCTGCCGCGTGACCTGCCGGCGACCTACCTCGACTGCACCGACTGGATGGCCGTGTTCGCGCCCTACGCCAAGCGAGCCGCCGAGCGCGGGTACGACGTCCAGGAGCTGTGCACCGGGCACGAGGCCATGGTCACGGCTCCGGCCGAGCTCGCCGGCGCCTTGCAGCGCGTCACCGTCTGAACCGGCTCACGCCGAGTCCACTCCGAACAGAGAGAGCCTCCATGGAGTTCCTGGTCCGATCGACCACCAGTTTCCCCCCGCACCTGACCGCGGACCACATCGGTGAGCTGCGAGCACAAGAGCGCGCCCTCGCGATGCGGCTGCGCGCCGAGGGCGTCCTGACGAAACTCTGGCGGCTGCCCGGCAAACGCGGCACGCTCGCCCTGTACGAGGCCCGGGACGCCACGCACCTGCACGAGATCCTCACCTCGCTGCCGCTGTTCCCCTACCTCGACGTCGAAGTCGAAGCCCTCGCGACCCATCCGCAGGAGCTGCTGCCCGAGGTCGTGAACCTCGCCGCCGCGGCGGCCGGGACGAACGGCGCAACCCGGGCGTGACCACCGCCGGCGGATGGTGCCGAACGGCCGCGAGCGCATCGTGCCCATCCGCCGGGCGGCGCGAACATCACTTCGATGGATCCGCCGCGGCCGTAGCGTCTTCTCGTTCCGTGACGCAGGATGGGGGGCATGCTTTCGAATCCGATGTGGCGCCGGTGCGGGGAAAACGTCGAGATCCCGGGGGTGCCCGCGTGACCGGAAATCGCCTGCGGGGCTACGTTTCGCACAGCGAAGACTTGCGATCCGGGCGGCTCAGTCCCCGTGCCTACCTCGAAGAAACGCTGACCCGCATCGACGAGCTCGACCCCACGGTGGCCGCGTTCGTCGTCCTCAACCGCGAAGGGGCGCGGCAGGCGGCGGACGAGGCGGCGCGGCGGTGGGCCGCCGGGCAACCGCTGTCGCCGATCGACGGCATGCCCGTGGCGATCAAGGACATCATCGAGACCGCCGACATGCCGACCGGGCAGGGCTCGCCGCTGTGGGAAGGCACCGAAGGCAACCGCGACTCGGCGAGCGTGCACGCGTTGCGCGAGGCGGGCGCGGTGATCGTGGGCAAGACCACCACGACCGAGCTGGCCTCGAAGCACCCGTGGCACGAGACCACGAACCCGCACGACCCGAGCCGCACGCCGGGCGGCTCGTCCAGCGGCACGGCGGCGGCCGTCGGGGCCGGCATGGTCCCGGTGGGCCTGGGCACGCAGCTGCTCGGCTCGATCCTGCGCCCGTCGAGCTTCTGCGGCGCGGTGGGTTTCAAGCCGAGCGTCGGCGCCGTCAACCGGAGTGGTTCGCACGACCACTTCAGCCAGAGCTGCCAGGGCTCGATCGGCGCGACGCTCGCCGACACCTGGGCGGTCCTGCGCGCCATCGCCGACCGCGCCGGCGGCGACCCCGGCTACGGCGGCCTCGCCGGCGACGTGGACTTCACCCGGCGTACCAAGCCGATGAAGCTCGCCGTCCTCGAAACCGGCGGCTGGAGCGCGACCACCGAAGGCGCGCGCCAGGCCTTCGCCGCGGCGAGGCAACGCCTGCAGGAGCACGGCATCGAGGTCCTGGACCGCACGCAGGACGAGCGGATCGAAACGGCCGAAACCGCCGTCGCCGACGCACTGCGGCTCACGCAGGCCATCGTCGCCTGGGAGGGCCGCTGGCCGCTCAACACCTACGCCGACCTGGACGCCACCAAGCTCAGCCTCGACGCGCGTGAACGCCTGAAGATCGCCGAAGCGATGACCCAGCACGAATACCGCGAGCTCCTCGCCCAGCGCGCCGCCGCCCGCGCCACCTACGAGACCACCGCGGCCCACTTCGACGCCACGATCACCCTCGCCGCCTGCGGCGCCGCCCCGACGGGCCTCGACTCGACCGGCAACGTCGCCATGAACGTGACGGCGTCCCTGCTCGGCTGCCCCGCCTTGACCCTCCCGGTCCTGGCGGACGAGGGTCTGCCCCTCGGCCTGCAGATCCTGGGCCGCACCAACCGCGACGCGGAGCTGTTCGAGGTGGCGAACTGGATCGCCGACGAGGGACTGGGCCGCCCGGACCTGGTGGGCAGCGTCTCCCGGTAGTCCGCGCCCTGCCCTGGCCGCACTACGCGGTCGACGGGCCGGGCAACACCCCCGGCCACCTCGCACGGCTCGTCGACCGCGATCTACTTCTTCAGGACGAAAGTCAGAACTCCGATGACCAGCGTGACGAAGACGCCGGTCAAACCGATCATCGCCGAGCGCCAGGCGTGGCTTGCCTCGGTGCGGTGTTTTCGGTAGTCCTCGTTGCTCACTGCGTGCACCGCGGCATAAGACTTGGGGAGCCGCTGGAGCGACCACGTGCCCGACACAACGGCCAGGAACGTCAACCCGCCGCCCAGAAACCAGCCGGCGGCACCCATATCGGAAACAATTCTCAAGGGCGTGATCACAGCCAGCACCGCCGCGAAAAGATAAGGCCATGCCGCCGCCCGGTAGCGGGCGGACGGTCGGGGGCCAGGTCGGTCCTTCGTCTGCCGTGCCCGTGCCCACCGCGTGTAAACGGCTTCGCTCACATGCCGTTCGCCGATCGCGACCGCCTGGGTACTGGCGAGGATCACCTCGGCCTTTGCCGACTTCACGACGATGCGACGAAGCTCTGCATCAGACAGCTTCGGAAGGTCCGACGGCTCCTCGAACGAGCCGCCGTCGAATTCGAACTCGGTGCGAGTCGCCCCGTCGGCGAGACCCTCGTCGAGAAGCTCTCGGAGAGCTTCAAGGTCGTCGATGGTGACATGAACCCGGCCGAGTTGCCGCCGGTGCCGGCCGAGGGCCTGCTGCTGGTCCAGAAGCCCGCGTCGCTTGACCGTCATCGGTGAAGCGTATCGAGCAACGTAGAACGATCTTTGACCTCATGGCCGAATCCGCAGGAAATCGCGAGCACCCACTCAACCCCCACCGAAAACGCAGCTTTACTGACCAGCCCGGTACCGCCCAGGTGTCGTGCCCACGAGGTTGCCGAACGCGGCGATGAAGTGGCTCGGGTTGGCCCAGCCGCAGGCGTGCGCGACGTGGGTGGTGTCGTGGCCCTCGGACAGGAGGACGAGGGCGTGGTGGATGCGCAGCTGGGTGCGCCACTCGTGGAAGGTCATGCCGAGTTCGTGGTGGAGCAGGCGGCTGAGGGTGCGGGCGCTGGCGCCGGTCGTCCGTCCCAGGTCGGCGAGAGGGGTGTTGTCCGCGGGGTTTTCGGAGAGCACACGGGCGACGGCGCGCAGGCGGTCGTCGTAGGGGTCCGGCAGGTGCAGGGGCTGTTCGGGGGCCGCGTGGAGCTCGTCGACGAGGACGCGGCGGAGGCGGGCGCGCGCGGCGGGGGCGAGGGGGCGCGCCGCGGGGTCGTAGTTGCGGGGGCCGGTGAGGGTCAGCAGCACGCTGCGGGCGAGGTCGGACGCGGTGAACACGGCGGGGTGGTCCGGCACGAGCCGGGCCAGCGACGGGGGCAGGAAGACGATCCGCATGTCCGTGTCGCCGTGGGCGCGGTGCTGGTGGCCGGCGCCGGCGGGGGTCCAGGCGACGCGGTTGGCCGGGACGATGGAGGTGCCCTGTCCGGTGTGGACGGACAGGACGCCGCGGGCCGCGTAGACCAGGTGGCCGCGCGAGTGGGACGACACGGGGCTGGTTCCGCCCGACGGCCACCGGTGCGCGCCGCCGGACGGCCAGACGTGCGAGTGGGCAGGTTGGCGGCCGTCGGGCATGGGTTGGCATTTTACCGGTGGCCGGACACGCTGCAGCCGGGTGAGAGTGCACGGCATGACGACGACGATGCGAGCGGCGGTGTGCGTCCGGGCGGGCGGGCCGGAGGTGCTGGAGGTCCGTGAGGTGCCGGTGCCGGCCGTGCGGGAAGGCTGGAGCCTGGTGCGGGTGCGCGGCACGGGCCTGAACCGGTCGGACTGAGGACGCGCCAGGGGCATTCCCCCGACGTGAGGTTCCCGCGGGTGCTGGGCATCGAGTGCGTGGGAACCGTCGCCGCCTCCACCGATCCCCTGCTGCCGGAGGGCACCACCGTCGCGGCCGTGATGGGTGAACTGGGGCGGCAGTTCGACGGCGGCTACGCGGAGTACGCCCTGGTGCCGAACCCGCTGCTGATGCCGGTCACGACGACCTTGCCGTGGGAGGTCCTCGCCGCCCTGCCGGAGACGTACCTGACCGCCCAGGGCGCGCTGGACAACCCTGGCGGCCACGCACGGGCGGCTGCTCATCCGCCGCGGGACGTCGTCGGTGCCGGCCGCCGCGTCGATCGCGGCCGCCCACGGGGTCGAGATCGCGGGGACGACCCGGCAGCCGGCCAAGGCCGACGCCCTGCGCGCCGCCGGTGTCGACCACGTGCTCCTCGACCCCGGCGGCTCGCTCGCCGCGAGCGTCCACGCGCTCTGGCCCGGCGGACCCGACCACGTGCTGGACCTCGTCGGGGCGAGCACCGGTGGTCGACTCGCTGGGCCTGGTCCGCCGCGGCGGGACCGCGTGCGTGGCGGGTTCGCTGAGCGGGTGGGTGATCCCCGACCTCGAACCGATCGCGATGATCCCGTCCGGGACGAAGCTCACGGCGTTCCACAGCGACACCGTCAAGGGCAGCACGGCCGCGCTGCAGCGGGTCGTCCGCGAGGTCGAAGCCGGCGGGTACCGGCCCAACGTCGACCGGGTCTTCGGCCTCGTGGACATCGCCGAGACCCACCGCCACCTGGAAAACGACCGTGCCACCGGGAAACTCGTCGTGCTGCCCTGACCGCGCACCGCCGGGGACCGTCCACTCAGGACGGAAACTCCACGTCGAGTCCCATGATCGTCGTGGTGCGGCTGCGGCGGAACCACCTGCGGGCCGGGACGATGTCGGGCAGCTCGTCGAGCAGGGCCTTGCGCTGCGCCGGGGTCACCGCGCGCCAGCGCAGTTCCAGCACGGGCCGGACCGGAGACACGAAGGCGCGCACCCGCTCGTGGACCTCCGCGACGCGGGTGCGGTACTCCCGGTCCGGCTCGTAGGACAGTTCCAGGTCGATCAGCGGCTCGGCGCCCCCGGCCCGGTGCCGGCACCTCGACAGCATCCGCGCGATCTCGTCCACGGCGAGCTGCACCGTGGTGGTCATCCGGTTCTGCCACGGGCCGGGGTGCAAGGAGTCGACCCCGGCCGGCGCCAGATCCGCCAACGGCACGATCAGGGCGCCGATCGCGGTCCCGGTGAGCTCGACGCGGAGCCGGCGCCCGCCCGCGTCGGCGCTGAAGCGGGGCACCCGGCCGGCCAGTCCGACACCGGACCGCAGCCGCACCCACTCCGAGACGTCGCCGGGCGGGTGGCCCGACAGCACGAACGTGAACTCCAGCTCGTCACCCGCGAGGTTCATCTTCGCCGGGAACGGGGACCCGAGGTCGGTCATGAACGCCGAGCCGATGGTGAGAGCGACGCTGGACCCGCCTCCGGTCATCACCGCCTCCTCGTGTGGGGTCCCGGCTACACCTGCAGGTCCGTTTCGATGCGCTTGAGGTAGTGCCGCGCCAGCGCCAGGTTCGCGCGTTCGCGGTCCAGCACCAGGTAGAGGAACAGCGAGTTCCGGGAACCGACCGAGTTCAGCAGGCGGATCAGGTGGTACTGGCGGTGCAGCGTGATCAGGATGTCCTCGATGCTGTCGTTGAGCGCGAGCGACGCCATCACCCGCAGCTTGGACCGCACCACCTCGGTGTTGCCGGCCGCGGCGACCTCGAGGTCCAGCCAGTCGCCGCCGCCGCTCGTGCCGAGCGACATCCCGCTGTCGTAGTCGACCAGCGCGACGCCGATGGCGCCGGCGATCGACATGGCTTCCTTCAACGCGGTGTCGATGTTCATCATCACTCGAACTCCTCCTGTGAACTGGTGGTGGACGGGGTGCCGGATTCGGCTAGGCGGCCAGGATCGCGCCGAGCCGCTCGATCACGGGGCGGGACTCGAACAGCAGGCGGCCGACATTGAGTCCCTTGTCCCCCATGACGACCAGCACCGCCACGCGGCCGATCGCGTAGACGGCCATGTAGCCGTCACTGCTGAAAACCACGGTCTGCTTCAACGTGCCTTGCCCGCACACCTCCGACGCCTGGCGCGCGATCCCGAGGTCGGCGGCCGCCAGCGCGGACAGCTTCGCGGGATCCAGGTGGTCGGCCGCGTCGGCCATGATCGGTATCCCGTCGACCGCCGCGAGCACCGTGTCGGTGACGCCGGCGACGTTTTCCCGGAGTTTTCTCAGCTCGGCGGCCAGCGCGTCGAAATCCACTATTCTTTCTTCCTGCATCGAAAAGGACGAACGGATCGGATGGAATTCCGAAGACCCGGTGTACCCCGGTGACCGGGTGGGCAAGATCCGCGCACAGCACATTCGGAGTCAGTCCGATGATCACGTTCCAGCAATGACTCCGAGTCAATTCGTGGTGCGAAACCCGGCCGGCCGACTCGATCATCGCCCATCGGGGTCACTCTTGCGAGCGCAGACACTACCCAAACCACCACTCTCGGCCAACCAGCGACACAAGATCACTTGCGGCGCCACACGATCAGCCCAACCGCATCCCGTCACCGCGCACCAGAACCGAGGAAATGGTCTGGTCGACGTCAAAAGATCACCGCATCACGGCCGGGGGCGTTTGCCGTCTTCGATCACCCGCGCGAACTGCTACGACGCGAGCGGGGAATCGCGGCCGCCGGCGCTGGATTTACCGTCCACTCACCTGGTCGCGCCTGCTCCGGTCGGCCGATAACGCAGGACTGGTACAACTGTGAAACACACCACGTCGCTCGCCGAATGCACCCATTCGGCCGCCACTAATACCGCAATTCGGCCTATTCATCTTCGCGGTTCGAGTGTGGTGCGCGGCACTCCGATGTGGACAGTGCCGGACCAGGAGGGCCCGGATTAGCCCGAATGGCCGCAACAGAAAGCCTTACCAAAACCGGACAATGCCTGCATTATGGGAGCCGGCCGGAGCCACTCGAGGGGACGGTGTCATGGCCACCTGGTGGATCGACTACAGCAGCAAGAAATTGTCCGCCGCCGAAATCCTGGCCACACCGGTCGGGCCGGACGGCGAGCATCCGACCGGGGTGATCCGGTACATCGACGCGCCGAACCTGCTGAGCACCAAGCACACGAACACCACCGAGTACAACGACCACCGCGCGGCCGGGCTCGGGATCGCCCTGTACTTCGAGGTGGGCAAGAACGATCCGATGGGCGGGTTCGCACAGGGGCAGGAATACGGCAGGCGCGCTCTCGCCGGGGCGAACCTCCTCGGATTCCCCGGCGTCGTGTTCTTCTGCGCGGACCGGTGGTTCACCTCAGCCGGGTTCCCGACCATCACCCCCGCCCTGTGGCGCGGCTACCTCGACGGCGCGGTCAGCATCCTCGGCCGCGGCCGCACCGGCGCATACGGGTTCGCCGACGCCATGGACGCCGCGGTCGGCCACGTCGACTACTTCGTCCAGTGCGGCCGCCAGTCCGAGGTCCGCGACTTCGTGCACGGCTGGCAGGACAACAACGTCCAGCCGCAGGTCGGCGGCATCCAGACCGACCGGGTCCTGATCCGGCACCCGATCCCGTTCACCCCCACCCGGCCGGGCGCGCCCGGTGTCCAGAACGACGAGGAGTGGAACATGCAGCTGGCGTCCGGAGACAACCGCAGCCTCTCCTTCGACATCCCCACCGGGGCCACCCAGCTCCGCGTCAACTGCCCGATCGACTTCCTCGTCGTGCACGGGATCTGGCAGGCCGGGGAGTCCCTTCCCACCGGGACCAACTTCGACTACAAGTGGAGCTACGAGGAGGACTTCCGGGTGGACCGCCTCCGCCCGTGGAAGATCCGCGTGGTCGCGGGCGCGACGCAGGGGTCGATCATCTACTCGTACTCCCCCGGCCACCCCGAGCGGATCGCGTCGCTGTCCTTCCGCTGACCTCCCGGCCGCCGGCGGGCACCGCCTCACCCGGACCGGGCGAGGCGGGCAAGCCGCCCGGGTCGCGACGATGGCGAGCAGACCACCGTCGGCGCGCACACGAGGAGGCGGACGTGGCCGAGGAAACCGGCGCCGGACGCCGTCCCACGGCGCGGCGGGCCGTCGCGGCCGCCGCGGCGCTGCTCGGCGCGCTCGCGGTCACCGCCGCGTGCTCGGGCGGCCAAAGCGGACCGACGCCGGCGCCGTCCAGCGCGCTGTCCGCACCGGCCTCTCCCGCGCCGACCTCGGGTGACTCGCGCGTCGAGTGCGCCGCCGTCGCCACGGCGGCCCAGAACCTCGCGACCAAGACGGCCTCGCTCGTCACCGGCCAGGCCAGCCGCGACGAGGTGGCCACCGCGGCGCGTGACCTGCGGTCGTCCCTCGACGCCGCCCGGGCCGTCGTCGGGCCGGAAGCGCGGTCCGACCTCGACGCCGCCGGCAGCGCGGTCCAGCAACTGCAGGACGTGCTGACGACCCAGCCGCTCGACGTCACCGCGCTGCGCACCGCCGCGACGCAGGTCGCCACGTCGGTCGGCGCCGCCCTCTCCGTGTGCGGCGGCACCTCGAGCACCTCGAGCACCCCGGGCGCCCCGAGCGCGCCGAGTACCCCGAGCACCGCGGCAACGACCTAGGTGTCGGGTACGACCGGGAAGTTCACCGGTCGCGGTACTGCCGCCACACCACCGCACCCGACTAGCGTTCACCTCGGCAGCACCGGTGCCGGCAACGACGCCACGACCCGAGGCTCCGCACCCACTCCGTTTCGCGCACGAGAGGACAGCTCATGCCCAAGGTGACAGTCGGGGAAGAAAACGGCGCGCCGATCGAGCTCTACTACGAAGACCACGGCGCGGGCCGCCCGGTCGTGCTGATCCACGGCTGGCCCCTGTCGAGCCGGTCGTGGGAGGGCCAGGTTCCGGCGCTCGTCGAAGACGGCTACCGTGTGATCACCTACGACCGCCGCGGGTTCGGGCAGTCGTCGCAGCCGTGGGACGGCTACGACTACGACACCTTCGCCGACGACCTCGACAAGCTCCTCGCGGCCCTCGACCTCACCGGCGTCACGCTCGTCGGCTTCTCGATGGGCGGCGGCGAGGTCGCGCGCTACGTCGGCCGCTACGGCACCAGCCGGGTCGCCAAGGCCGTGTTCGCCGCGGCCGTGCCGCCGTACCTGTACAAGGAGGACGGCAACCCCGAAGGCGGTCTCGACGAAGCCGCGCTCACGGGCTTCCACGACGGGATCCGCGCCGACCGCCCCGCGTTCGTCGAAGGGTTCGTCACGAACTTCTTCTCCGTCAAGGGCCGCACCGACCTGGTCAGCCCGTCGGTGCACGCCTACAACACGGTGATCGCCGCGTTCGCCTCCCCGAAGGGCACGCTGGACTGCACCACCGCGTTCACCAAGACCGACTTCCGCGACGACCTGAAGGCCTTCACCATCCCGACGCTGGTCATCCACGGCGACTCGGACGCGATCGTGCCCTTCGAGTTCAGCGGGAAGCGGACCGCCGACGCCATCCCCGGCAGCCGGCTCGTGCTCGTCGAGGACGCCCCGCACGGCCTCAACGTCACCCACGCCGCCACCTTCAACGCCGAGCTGCTCACCTTCCTGCGCGAGTGACGGCCCGCGCCGGTGTGGTGCGTTCCGGCACCACACCGGCGTGCCGGTCACACGACCGGATGCCCCGCCTCGGCGAGCAGTTCCTCCGAAAGCGCCCACAGCCGCCGCGCCTTCGCCGGGTCGAGCGCGAAGCCCGCGACGCCGCGTCGCACACCCTCGGTGAACGGTTCGGCCTCCTGGCAGTCTTCGAAGTACTTCCCGCTCACGCCCGCCACGAGCGGCGACGCGGCGAGCAGCACCGAAGTCGCGGCGCCCTGCGGGATGTCCTTCACCGAAACGCCGGTCGCGCCGGAGGGGTCGAAGGCCGACGGCGGGTTCTCCCTGTGCCGGCCGAGGTTCGTGGACCAGATGCGGCCCGGGTTGAGCGCGTTCACCGTGATCCCGTCGGCGGCCCACAACCGGGCCGCCTCGACGGCGAAGAGGATGTTGGCCGTCTTCGACTGGCTATAGGCCGCCCACGGGTCGTACGGCGTGCGGGTGAAGGAGACGTCGTCGAAGAGCACCTCGCCGTTGACGTGTCCCACCGAGCTGACCACGACCACGCGGGCGTCTCCCGCCGCGGCGAGCGCGCCGTGCAGGCCGGTCGCCAGCTGGAAGTGACCGAGGTGGTTGGTGGCGAACTGCAGCTCCCAGCCCTGCGCCGTCCGCCGCTCGGGCGTCGCCATCACGCCGGCGTTGGCCACCAGGGTGTGCAACGGCCCTGACCAGGCCGCCACGAACGCGCCGACCGAGGCCGGGTCGGCCAGGTCGAGCGTGGCCACGAGCACGGCGGAGTTGCCCGTGCTCGCCGCGATCTCCCGCGCCACCCGCTCCCCCGCCGCCGGATCGCGCACGGCCAGCGTCACCTCCGCACCGGCCGACGCGAGCGCGCGGGCCGTCTCCTCGCCGATCCCCGACGCCGCCCCCGTCACCACGGCGCGCCGGCCGCTCAGGTCGACCCCGGCGACCACCTCGGCCGCCGTGGACGTCGCACCGAAGGGCGTGGTCACTCGCTGGGTCATGGTGCTGTCCTCTCTGCTCCGCTAGTCTCGTATGTGGAGCCGGTTCCACTTACGACTATAAGCGGATGCGGGTCCACTTAGCAAAGAGGAGTGGCGTGACGAACACCGGACGGTCGCTGCGGGCCGACGCGCAGGAGAACCAGGACCGCATCCTCGATGCCGCGGCGCGCGCGTTCTCCCTCCAGGGGGCGGACACCTCGCTCAAGTCCATCGCGAAGGAGGCCGGCGTCGGCATCGCCACGCTGTACCGGCGGTTCCCGGCCCGGGAAGACCTGGTGGAGGCGACCTATCGCAGCGAGACCGAACGCCTGGCCGGATCCGCCGCGGACCTGCTCGCCGAGCTGCCGGCCGACGCCGCCCTGCGCGCGTGGGCGGAGCGGTTCGTGGACTACACGCTCACCAAGAACGGGATGGCCGAAGCCCTGCCCGGCATCCTGGCCGCACGCGAAGGCCTGCGCACGCACAGCCGCGACCTGCTGCGCGCGGCGATCGGCCGCATGCTGGCCGCCGCGGCCGAAGCCGGGACGCTGCGCGCCGACGTCCCGGCCGACGACGTGATGATGGCGATCGGCGGCGTCACCCTCATCGCGGGCCACGAGGACCAGCGCGAGCTGGCGTCACGGCTGCTGGACCTGGTCGTGGCCGGGCTCCGGCCCCATTGAGCCTCAGGCCGTCTTCACCCCGACCAGCTCGGCCGAGCGGTCCCACAGCCGGCGGGCGAGGTCGTCGTCGGTGGCCTGCGGGTTCACACGCCGCGCGACCTTGCCACGCTCGTAGTACGCGCCGGACTCCCATTCGGCACCGGGCTCGCCGGTCGCCAGCCAGACCAGCTGGCGCGCGCCCTTCTCCGGGCTGACCATGGCCATCCGGCCGAGCGGGTTGTTGTAGACCAGCCGGAAGAAACTGGAGCTCTCGGTCGCGAAGGCCGTGGCGACGGCGCCGGGGTGGAACGCGGCCGCGGACAGGCCCCGCGCGTGGAACCGGGTGTGGAGCTCGCGGGTGAACAGGATGTTCTCCAGCTTCGCGGTGCCGTAGGCCTTGTGCGGGGTGAACGCGGCGTCGTGGTCGAGGTCGTCGAGCCGCAGGTCGCCGAACAGCCGGGCGCCCGAGCTCGACGTCTGGATCACCGAGGCGCGCGACGCCAGCAGCTTGTCCATCAGCAGCGTCGTGAGCAGGAACGGCGACAGGTGGTTGACCTGCAGGGTCTTCTCGAAACCGTCCTCGGTCTTCGCCCGGTCGCCGAAGATGCCGCCGGCGTTGTTCACGAGGACGTCGATGCGCGGGTGGGCCGCGTCGAGCGCGGCGGCCAGGTCGCGCACCTCGGCGAAGCGCGCGAAGTCGGCGACGTGGTGCTCGACCCCGAGCTCCTTCGCAACAGCCTCGGTCTTGGCGGGCGAGCGCCCGGCGACCACGACCCGGTGGCCCTCGGCGTGCAGGCGGCGGGCCGCGGCCGCACCGATGCCGTCGCTGGCACCGGTGATCACGATCGTCTTCGGTTCGGACATGACGCTCCTCGCTCTCGGGCTTGCTTGATCGGCACTGTACGCCACTCTTGGCACTCAGTGCCAACTCCGCCCGGCGCTGCTAGGGTGGGCCGGTGACCGACCACCGCCCCGGCCTGCGCGAACGGACCCGCCGGGCCGTGCAGCAGGACATCACCGAGGCCGCGCAGCGGTTGTTCGTCGAGCACGGCTACGAGCGCACGACGATGGACGACGTCGCCGAGGCCGCGGGGCTGTCACGGCGCAGCCTGTTCCGCTACTTCCCCACCAAGGAAGACCTGATCGTCGGCAAGTTCGAGGTGCTGGCCGAGACGATGGTCGAACGGCTGCGCGAGCGCCCGCTCGACGAACCGGCGTGGACCTCGCTGCGCCGGGTGTTCGACTTGCTGGTGCCCTACGTCGACGCGCCCGGCAAGCACGAGGTCGCCGAACCCATGCAGCGCATCGTCTTCGCGACACCCGCACTGCTCGCGAGCTACCTCGAGAAGCTGCACCGCATGGCGGCCGCGGCCGAGACCGTGCTGCGCGAGCGCGCCGAAACCCGCGGCACGCGGTGCGACCCGGCCGACCCGGCGCTGCCCGCCGTCGCCGGCGCCGCGTTCTCGTGCCTGCTCGCCGCGCAGCACGCGTGGCTCGCCGGAGGCGCGATCGAGACATTCGCCGCGTGCCTCGACCGGGCGATGGCCGCCGTCGCCCCCGCCGGCAACGCTTGACCCGTACCGGTTCCGCCCACGTCGGCGCGGATTTTCCCGACAGCGCCGCCGTGCCGCGGGCGGAGACCGCTGAAATCGTTGCCACGGAAGGTGTGTCCGCGCCCCGCACAACGGCACAGAGAGCGCGTAGGGTGCGAAGTGCCGCCCCGGCCCCCGGCGGTGAGCCAGCGGAGTGAGGGGCCGCCGTGGATTCCGTGGACTTGACGGGCATCGCCGAACCGCACCTGAGCACCGTGGCCGCCATCGTCGGCTACGTGCGCCAGGGCCGGTTCACCGAAGCCGAGGCACAAAGGATGATCGACCGGGTCCGGGTGCGGAGCCCGGAGAGTCCACAAGGGACGGTCGGGTCCGGGCTGCCGCGACCCGCCGGAGAGAGCGCTTCCCCGGAGCTGGGGAACCCGTGATCAGTTCTTGCCGTACGCCCGTGTCAGCACCACGGCCGGGTCGAGTTCGCGTTCGGCCAGCGAGCGGGCGACTTCGCCGAGCCGCGCGTTGTGGCTGCGCGCATACCGGCGCAGCGCCGCGAACGCGTCCGCCATCGACAGGTGCCCGCTGACCGACAACACGCCCTTCGCCTGTTCGATGACCACCCGGCTGGTCAGCGCCGACTGCAGCTGGTCCGACCGCACTTCGCCGCGGCGGATGGCGCGCTCCTGCAGGATCCCGATCGTGGCGGTGTCCGCGAGGCCCTGCGCCAGCTCGAGGTCCTCGGGCGGCACGCTCGCGCGACCGAACAGGTTCAGCGCGCCGATCGTCAGCCCGCGCAGCCGCAGCGGCAGCGCGTGCACCGAGGCGAACCCCGCCCGCTGCGCCGCCGCGGCGAACCGCGGCCACCGCTGCGTGTACGCACCGATCGACGCCGCGTGCACTGCCGTGCCGGATCGGAAGCATTCCACGCCCGGTCCCTCGTCGACGCCGAGCTTGACCAGCTCCCGCAGCCCGTCCTGTTCCGAGGACGCCAGCGCGCGGAGGCTCCCCCGCTCGTCGGCGAGCGTCAGCCCTGCGGCCCCCACTTCGAACAGCTCAACACAGCGCTGCGCCAAGACGTGCAGCAAGTCTGCGACGTCGTAATCGTCGACCAATGTGTCGGCCATCGACACACACGCCCGGATGATCAGTAGCTCTCGATCGCCCACCACAGCAACCCTCCCCGTTTTCGCCCGTGGTGTTCATACTGGTCCTCCTTCCCACGCCACGTCCAACTCCGGCCCCCGCGCGTCGACGTTCCCCGCCTGTCCGTTACTTCGGCCGCAGAAAGGTTCAGCCGGGCGGCCGATGTGCCGATCCCCCATCCGGTCCCGCCGGTGTCACCCGCGGGCGTTGGCGATCAGGAACGTGTAGTGGCCCTCCAGGTCCTCGCGCGCGTCGAGGACCTTCTCCGCGAGTCCCACCCTGGCCTCGCGAGAGAGGAACAGCTGCGTGTCGTCGATCGCGACGACGTCGTCGCCCAATCCAGGGCAGGTCGCCACCTCCACCTCGACCGCCGCTCCCGCCCGGGGCGGCCCGTCGAGGACGAGGCGGCAGCCGCCGCGCCGTCCGACGTGGTGGGCCTCGGTGATCCGGTCGATCGCCGCGATCGCCGATCGGGTCATGGTGAGCATCCGTCATCCCGCCTTTCTCCGGTCGTTTCTCCAGTCGTTTTTCCTGTCCTGCCCCGGCTCCGGCCGGTCAGGACCTCGTCTTGCGGTCCAGCTCCACCGTCCACTCGTGCTGCCAGCGCCGGATCCGCATGCGGTCGAGCCCGAGGGCGAGCGCGCCGTAGAGCAGGCTCAGCAGCGCGCAGAACCCGGCCCACGTCCCGAACCCCGTCATCGCGCCCTCGACCGAGGCCGTGCGCGGGTCGAGGGGCGGCGGCACCGGGTCGCCGGCCCGGTCGAGCCACACCACGACCGTGTCGCCGGCCTTGGTCAACGGGTCCGCGTCGACCTGTGCGACGCGGAAACCCCCGTCCGGCAACCGCCACCGGGCGTCGCGCGGCTGCGGCCCACCCGGCACGCCGTCGGGGCCGACGGCCTGCTGCGGCGGCCCGTCGACGAGCAGCGTCGCGTCGACGCGGTGGCGGCTCGCCGCTTCCTCGGTGGCCTGGTTTCCGCGCTGCGCGGCGGTTTCCGACCCGACGACGCCGGCGAACGGCACCGCCAGCAACGCGAGCACCACGAAGACGGCCAGCACCACCGCCTGGAACCGGTCGGACGACCGGACCACCACGCCGCCGCGCGGGACCAGGGCGTGCCACATCCGCCTGCACCAGTCGGCCGAACCGGTCACGGTGCTCGCCTCCCGTCGTCGGGACCCCCTCCGCTCACCGGTACGGGCGTGCGCGCCCGGTGCGCCGAAGCGCCGCGGGCCGCGAGCCAGATGCACGCCACTCCCCCGGCCAGGAACACCACGCCGACCACGACCAGCAGCACCGACAGCCAGCCAATCGCCGGCACGGTCGCACCGGCCTCCGCGTCGACGGCGACGCCGCGGGACCCGTCGGAGTTCATCACCACGACGGTCCAGTCCCCGTCGCGCACGGGCCACGCCACGGACTGCGTGCCGGGCCCTGAGGCCTGGCCGGCCCAGATTCCCGCCTGCTCGGGCGGGATCGTGGCCGCGCCGCCCGGGGTGTCGACGCCGACCGAGCCGCGGTCGCCGAAGTCGGTCACCGTCGTGTGCTCGACGCCGGCGAGGTACCGCGCCGCGCTCGCGGCCGGCGCGATGCCGATGAAGACGCCCTGGGTGGTGTCGACGGCGGTGGCGCGGATCCGGGTGTCGCCGACGATCGCGGCGAGGTCCGGGCCACCGGTGCCCAGGCCGTGCAGCTGCACGGGGTTGCTCGCGAGCGCGTACCCCGAAGCGTTGAACGGGGCCGAGCCGGAGAAGTAGCCGTCGGCGTCCCGCTGGTTGCGGTCGGCCCACATCAGCGCGCTGCCGCCGGAAAGGAGGCCGGTGGAGAACAGCACGAGCACGGCGCCGCAGATCGCGGCGGCGATCCGGCCGCCCGTCCAGCCCGTGGCCGCCGGGCCGGGACCGCTCGCCGGTGGTGCCGGTGGCGGGGCGAACGGCGCTGCACCGGCCTCGGTCCCCGGCTCGGTCGCGGAACCGGGCGGCGGCTGGGTCAGCGGTTCCGGCGAAGGCGCCGGCCCGCCTGGTTCGCTGCCGCCCAGGTCGAGCCGGAACGGCGGGTACCGGTCGGTCAGCAGCGACACGTACGCGGCCACCCGCAGCACCCAGCGGTCGAGGCCGACGATGAAGTCGTACAGCGGGCGCGGGTACTTTCCGGTGAACAGCAGGATGACCGCCGCGATCAGCACCAGGATGCCGACGAGACCGCCCGCCGCCCAGGTGAAGTCGTACCGGCCCGACCGCGTGAACAGCCACGTGCCGCCGCCGACGAACAGTCCCACGATGACGAGCTGCGGCAGCGCCAGCAGCCACCACTTCACGAGCACGAGACCGCGCGAGAGCCGTTGCGGGTACTCGACCCGCAGCCGCGCCGGGTACTCGGGCACGTCGCCGAACGTGAACGGCGGGTACCGGTCGGTGCCGAGCGCGGCGTAGGCGTCGTACTGCACGCGGAAGCTCCACCGCAGCACGCCCACGGTGAACTCGAACAGCGAACGCGGGTAGCGGCCGGTCACGAGGATCGCGAAGAACGCCGCGATGCCCACGAACGGGTAGGCGATCCACAGGACCGTCAGGACGAGGTAGTGCGGGAGCGCCAGCAGCCACTTCACGAGCCAGAGCCAGCGGGACAACGGTTCGTCCAGCCGCGCCTCGACGTGGACCGGGTAGTCGGTGTTCACGTCTCGCACCTCCTTCACCTCGGCCACCGGCGAGGCCGCGGGTGTCCGCTTCGGTCCGAAGTGGACACCTGTTCGCGAAAACCGCCGGAGGCGGGCGGGTATCGCACCGCGGGCGCGACCCGTGGGGAACTTCCCGGGCGCTCGGTGGTGGAGTCCCACCGCACCGAGGTCCGGAGCCGGCGCCGGGCAGCGCCCGAAGGGAAGGACAGGGTTCGAGTGTTGCACGCCGTGACCGCACCCACCAGGGCCGCGGCCCGCGGCCGGTTCACCGTGACCCTCCGGAGACCTCCGCGCGAGCCGGGCTCACCGGGACCGTCCACACGAGACGGGTGCCGCCCGAGGGCGGGCTCTCCACGACAAACGTGCCACCGGAGTCGGTCGCGCGCTCCTCGAGGTTGCGCAAGCCGTTGTGCAGCCTCGAGGAGCGCGCCATCCCCGCCGGAAGACCCACTCCGGTGTCTGAGACCTCGATCACGAGGTGCTCGCCGAGCGTCACCGTGAGAGCCAGTTCGCCGGCGCGGGCGTGGCGCAGCACGTTGCTCACGGCTTCGCGAACCACGGCTTCGGCGTGTTCGGCGAGGATCGGCGGCACCCGGTCGAGCGGACCGGACAGCCGCACGGTGGTCCGGATCGCCGAGCCGCCCGTCGCTTCGGTGACGGCGTGCTGGAGGCTCGCGCGCAGGCCGCCGCGGCGTCCCGGGGCCGCGTGCAGCTCGAAGATCGCGCTGCGGATCTCCTCGATGACCTCCTGCAGCTGGTCGATGTGCCGCCCCAGCCGCGTCGCGACGGCCGGCGTTCCCGCGCGGCGCACCGTGTCCCGCATCTGGAGCCCGACCGCGAACAGCCGCTGCACCACGTGGTCGTGGAGGTCGCGCGCGATCCGGTCGCGGTCGACCACCACGTCGAGCTCGCGGCGGGCGGCCTGGTTCCCGGCGTCGCGCAGCGCGAGCGCGGCCTGGTCGGCGAACGCGGACACGATCTGCAGCTCCTGCTCGTCGAACCGGGCCGCGCCGGGAGCGCGCACGGCGAGCAGGACACCGGCGATCGACTCACCCGAGCGCAGCAGCACCACGAGCGCGGGACCGAGGTCGACGCGCGGGCCGTCGGCGAGGTCCACGGCGAGCCCGGACACGCTGCGCGGCACGTGGTCGCGCAGCACCGCCCCGGACGTCGACCCGGCGACGGGGATCCGGCGGCCGGTGAGGACGTCCGAGTCCGGGCCCGCGCAGACGGTGACGACGAGCGCGTCCTCGCTCGCGGGCACGGCGATCAGCGCGTCGACGGAACCGGTGAGACCGGCGGAGCGGCTCGCGATCAGGCGCAGGACCTCGCTGATCTCGGTGCCGCCGAGGAGGGCGGCGGAGATTTCGCCGGTGGCTTCGAGCCAACGCTGACGGCTGCGGGCTTGCTCATAGAGGAGCGCGTTGTCCACGGCGATACCCGCCGCGGCGGCGAGTGCGGCGAGGGCCTGCTCGTCGTCGTCGGTGAACCCGGTGCCGCTGCGTTTTCCGGTGAGGTAAAGGCGCCCCAGCAGCGCGCCGCGCGCTCGCAGGGCCACGCGAAGGGATCTGCGGCCGGTCGGCGGAGTCCGCGCGCGGTCGAGGTGGTCGAACTCGGTGACGACGAAGCCGGTGGTGGCGCCGTCGGCGTCGAGCACCGCGAGCGCGCCGTAACGGGCGTCGACGAGATCCGCGGCGGTGGCGACGATCCGGCGCAGCGTGCCGTCCAGCTCCAGTCCGGAGGACAGGCCGACGACGGCCGCGAGCAGCGCGTCCAGCCGGTCGCGTTCCCCGGCCGGAGCGGTCGCGGGAACCCGGTCGACGTCCGGCATCCCGTCACTGTGGCACAGCGGATCGGGCCCGGGGTCACCCGTGAACGGCGACCTTGGACCCGGCACGCGGGACGTTCGGCACTAGGCCCGGCCCGGCGCGCGGAGGCAGCGTGGGGGACCGGGGTGCGGAGGTGACCATGAAGGCCGGAGTCATACCCGTCGGGCGGCTGAGCGCGCGCCAGGTCCGGTCCGTACTGCTAGCCGCGACGACCCCGCCGCCCCTGCACGACACGCGCCCGTGGCGGTTCCTGTGCACACCGGCGTCCATCGAGCTCTACGCGGGCCCGGCCGCGGGCGGCCGCCGCGGGCAGCTGCTCGACTGCGGCGCGGCCCTGATGAACCTCCGGCTCGCGGTGAAGGCCCAGGGCTGTCACCCCGACGTGCGCCTGCTGCCCGCCGCCACGCGGCCCGACCTCCTCGCCGTCGTGCGCCCGCGCGGGCTCGAGCCGGTGACGCCGGTCGACCGCAGCCTCGTCCAGGCGATCCGGTTGCGGCGCGGCAACTGCAGCCCCTTCAGCGCGGCCCTGGTGCCGCCGGTGGTGCAGCGCGAGCTCCGCAAGGCGGCCGAGCTCGAACGCGCCTGGCTCGCCACGATCGGCGACGCGCAACTGCCGCGGCTGTGCGAAATCATGTTTCCCGACAGCACCGATGGCACAGACGGAACCGACTTCGCGGCGGCACCCGGACGGTTGCTGGTCGCCGTCGGCTCGCTGCACGACACCCCGCTCGCCCAGCTGCAGGCCGGCCAGGCGGTGCAACGCGTCCTGCTCACGGCGGCCGCGACCGGGTTGTCGGCCGCGCACTGGTCCGACACCCTCACGCCGGCCCGCCGCCGCGACCTGCGCCGCCTGCTCGGCGGCGGTATGTGGCCCCAGGCCCTGCTGCGCCTCGGCCACGGCGCGCCCGTCCCGTTGCGGCCCCACACCGACCTCGACGCCGTGGTCGCGAGCGACGAACGGCCGTTCTCCCGCGGCTGGCCGTGATCACCCCGGTCGAGCGCCGAACGTGCCGTCACCACAAGGAGAACGCTCGTTCTCTGACCGCCGGCCGTACCTGCCCGGCTGCACAACACTTTTAACCCAACCGGGTGACCGCGTGCGTGGCGGTGCGATTCAGCGCGGACGGACCGCGGCCCCGGTTTTCGCTGACACGCCAAGCCACCTCCGGTGTCATCGCGTCAGCCGATGGGGAACGCTCGTTCTCCCCGGCCGGCCGCGATCAACCGCCGGCGCGGCGTTCCTCGTCGTGGAGCGCGGTGACGAGAACAGCCGCCTGGGTGCGACGTTCCACGCCGAGTTTGGCGAGCAGGCGGGAAACGTAGTTCTTCACCGTTTTCTCCGCCAGGAACATCCGTTCGGCGATCTGCCGGTTGGTCAGCCCTTCGCCGATGAGGTCCAGCAGCACGCGTTCCTGGTCGGTCAGCGCGGCGAGCGGACCGGGGCCGCGGGTGCTTTCGCGCAGCTTCGCCATCAGGGCCGCGACCGCGCGCTCGTCGAGCAGGCTGTGGCCGGCCGCGACGCGCCGGATCGCGTCGACGAGCTGAAGTCCCTTGATGTCCTTGATGACGTAGCCGTCGGCGCCGGCCAGGACGGCGTCGACCATCGAGCGCTCGTCGGTGAAGGACGTGAGCATCAGGCAGCGCAGGCCGGGCAGCGAATCGCGCAGGTCTCGGCACAGCCGGACGCCGTCGCCGTCGGGGAGCCGGACGTCGAGCACCGCGACATCCGGGCGCACGGCGGGGATCCGGGCCAGCGCCTCGGCGACGGAGGCAGCCTGACCCGCCACCGTGAGGTCGTCCTCGTCCTCCACGAGCTCGGCTACGCCGCGACGCACCAGCTCGTGGTCGTCGACGAGGAAGACGGTGATCACCCGCGCTCCGGCCACGGACCGAGGTTACGCCGCCGGGCCGGTTAGACTGGCCGGACACGTGGACCCCAGCCCCCGGTCACCACGGGTTTCCGGAGAGGGGCGCGGGATGTCCGTGGAGAACCAGCCGAAGGTCGATGTACCGCAAGTCCTTGCGCTGCCCGGGGTTTCACGGGTGCGCACGCTGGTGAGCGCCGGGCTCGTGACCGTCGAGGTCTCCGGTGCGCTCAGCCCGGCGGGCGACGCGGTGCTCACCGCGCACCTCACCGAAGCCGTGACTCTGCGCGCCGCGGCCGTGGTGGTGGACCTGACGGCGTGCACCGCCCTCGGCCCGGAGTCCGTCGCCGCCCTCGCCGGCGACCGGTTCCGCGTGCGCGCCGGAAACCCCGGTGTGACAACCGTCCTCGACCGGGCGGGAATCGCCCACGAAACCCCCGACGACTCCGTGGAATCTTCCCCGCCCGGCCCGGCGACCGTCATCCGGTCCGGCGCCGCACGCTGAACCCGCTCAGGCGCGCCGATGGCGCCCGACGTGAAAAACCCGCCACGGCAACGAACGCGGCCGGTTCCCTGCCGAATGGCTGTTGCGACCCGGCGCCGCGTCGGTGACGTCCGTGACCGGAACCAGCTTGCTGGACCCCGGATCGGGGGTTTCGGCGTCCACGATCGGCACGTGCGAAACCGCCGCCGTGTCGACGCATTCGCCCGCGACCACTCCGGTCCGCACCGTCACCCCGTCGTCTTCCCGCGCCAGGTAGGCGAACTTGCGCCCCACCGCGAACGGCCCGGTTTCCGTCTCGATTCCGTTGGTCATCCGCCGCCTCCACCCTTCACCGGCCCAGGTCTGCGAAGCCGGGTCCGGGGCCTCGTCGGCGAATCTACCCCATGATGTGCGGTTTCCGGGTTTTTCACCCGAACAGTCGCACCGTCCTCAGTGGATCACCAGGGTGGCCAAGGCGTTTCGCCGGCCAGGTTCGCGCCCCCGGAAGGCGGACGGGCGTCGAGGATGTCCGTGGCCCGCACCAGGCTGACCGGGGTGTCGGCGGCGGTTCCGCGCGGCCGCACCGGGACCCAGGTGGTGCTGGTGTGCTCGTCGCGCAGGCCGCGGCCGACGATCGTGCCCGTCTTCTCCTGCCACGAAGGTTCCGCGGAATCCCTTGCGGCACGGCGCACCCGGCACCGATACCGCACTTGCCAGCCCGGTGGATACCCGCCGCCGTGGCGCAGCGGCCAGTCGTGAAAAGTGTTCCCGGTCTTCACATCGCCGCCCTCGATGGACGGATCGCGCGGACTGTCGTCCCCCAACACCGCCGGTCACCCCGCTCCCGCGTGCAAGCCATCGCCGGTCGCCGGGGTCCTGGGCAAGAAGCTCACAGAGTAGGCGCGTGCAGGCCGGTGGTCGTTCGGCCACCCGGGTGGTTCCGGCAAGCGGCCGAGCACAGTCCGTGTCCGAATCGAAGATCCACAGTGGACCGGAACCGCTTCGGAGCCCCCCGAGGAAGCGTTTTCCCGCTGCCCGTCACCCCACCGGGCAAGCCCGGAACGGGATATGCTGAAGGGTCCCCGCCCCGGCCCCCGGCGGCGGCCCGCGCGGCCGAAAGAACGGAGGGCCCGATGACCGCCTCTGCCCACGCGCCTCTGTTGTCACGCGCCCCTGCCCCACGCCCCTGTGCTCCATACCACTGTGCGCCATACCCCTGTGCCCCAGGCGCCGGCGCCGTCATCCCGGGCGGGCAGCCGTGAAGCGCACGACGGTGCCGTCCGTCGCCGACCTGCACAGCGCCCACGAGCTCCCCGACGACCAGCGCCGCCACGTGGTCCGCCTGGTCGCCTCGGCGGCCGAGGACGTCGACGACTGCGCGCTGCTGCTCGCGATCCTCGGCCTCGACGCCGCCGACGGCCTCGACGAGGACCACCACTGACGAATCCGTGTCAGGAAGCCGTTTCCAGGGCCAGCAACGCGAGTTTTGCTTCCTCGCCACCGCGGTACCGCCCGGAACTGCCGTCGGAACGCACCACCCGGTGGCACGGCACGACGAGCGGCACCGGATTGCGCGCGCATGCCGTCCCGACGGCGCGCACCGCCTTGGGACTGCCGGCCGCGGCCGCGACTTCGGCGTAGCTTCGCGTGCTGCCGTACGGGATCTCGCCGAGCCGCTGCAGCACCTCGCGGCGGAAACCCTTGGCCAGCCGCAGATCCACGGCGACGTCGAACGTCTCCCGCCGTCCGGTGAAGTACTCGTCGAGCTCACGCGACACTGTGTCCAGACGGGCCGGCGCGGCGAGCACCCGCGGGCTGATCGCCGCGGCCAGCTCGGCGAGCACGGAACCGTGGTCCTCCACGGAGAACGCGACCCGCACGAGCCCGGCACCGGTCGCGGCCAGCAGCAGCGGGCCGACCGGCGAGTCGACCGTGCGGTACGCGACGTCGAGCAGACCGTCGCGTTCGGCCGCGGCGAGCAGCCGGGCGCGCAGGCGGTCCTGCGCGGCTTCGTCGTCTGCCGGCAGCGCGGCGAACAGATCGGTGGTCATGGCGCTGCTCCTTCCAGCTCGCCTCGGCGCGACGCCGCCCGCAGGGCCTTCACCCCGTCGGCGGCCGCGCGGCGGGCGGCGGCCGCGGTGCCGCCCGTGATGGCGGCGACGTCCTCGTACGGGAACCCGCCGAGGTAGTGGTAGGCAACGGCCGCCCGCTGCTTGTCCGGCAACGCGGCCAGCGCGTCCCACAGATCACCGTCCCAGTCCTCCGGCCGGCCGGTGCGGCTCGGCTCGTCGGGGGTCCGCTCCACGGGCACGGCGTGCCGCGCGCGGGCGCGGGTGATGTCCACGGCCTTGCGATGCGCGATGGTGACCAGCCACGCCGCCACGTTCGCGTCGCCCGGCAGTTCGGGATAGGCCTTGAGCGCGGCCAGGAACGTCTCGGACCAGGCGTCCTCGGCGTCGTGCGGGCCCACCACCGCCCGGCAGACCCGCAGCACCATGGGCCCGTGGGCGGTGACGACCTCGTCGAACGGGCGCGCGCTCAGAACAGCCTGCCGTCGTCTTCGGCGGGCGGCTCCTCCAGGCTCAGCAGGAACCGCTTGCGGTCCATGCCACCCGCGTACCCCGTCAGGCCGCCGCTCGCGCCGACCACGCGGTGGCACGGCACGACGATGCTGATCGGGTTCCAGCCGTTCGCGTTGCCGACCGCCTGCGCGGCGCCGGGGTCGCCCAGCTCGGCGGCGAGCTCGCCGTACGTGCGCTTCTCGCCGTACGGGATCTTCGTGAGCAAGTCCCACACCTTGCGCTCGAAGCCGGACCCGCGTGGCGCCAGCTCGAGATCGAACTCCCGGCGTTCGCCCGCGAAGTACTCCCCCAGCTGCCGGATCGCCTCGCCGAAGCCCTCGTCCGAGCGCGGCCCCAGGCTCGCCAGCCGCGGTTCGCGCTTGTGGCCCTCGAAGTAGAGCCCGACGAGCGCCGTGCCGTCCGCGACCAGCGTGAGGTCGCCGACCGGCGACGCCGTGACCGTGTGCCGAACGCTCATGTCCCCGTTCCCTTCTTCTCGCCTCTCCCCGGGTAGACGCGCGGGCGCGCCGAAACGTGAGATCCGCGAGGCGAGCGGTTTCCCCGCCGCGCCACGATAGTCCGGCGAAGTCCGGGACGACCGGCCGGACGAGCCGCTAACGTCGCCGTCGGTACGCCGTCGCAAGCCGTCGGTACGCCGTCGTAAGCCGTGGAACGCTGTCGTGGGAGGAACGCATGGACCCGAACCTGCTGTCGGCCGGGCAGCTCGCCGCGG
The DNA here is from genome assembly GCF_040704195.1 of Amycolatopsis sp. NPDC047767. NCBI lineage: Bacteria > Bacillati > Actinomycetota > Actinomycetes > Pseudonocardiales > Pseudonocardiaceae > Amycolatopsis > Amycolatopsis sp. NPDC047767. The sequence continues at coordinate 151,404 of NZ_JBEYSJ010000019.1, read as the reverse complement.
CTCTGCGGGCCGGCGAGGTGACGGCCGTCGAGCTGGCCGAGTCCGCGATCGAGCGCATCGGGAAGTACGACGGAGCCGTAAACGCGATCTGCGTGCCCGATTTCGACCGCGCACTCGACGCCGCCCGCGCGGCCGACGCGGCGCGCGCCCGCGGTGAGGACGGTCCGCTGCTCGGCGTGCCGATCACGGTCAAGGAGTCGTTCAACGTGGCCGGGCTGCCGACCACGTGGGGTCTCCCGCCGTTCGCGGGCTTCGTCCCGACTCAGGACGCGCTGCCCGTCGCCCGGCTCAAGGCGGCCGGCGCGGTGCTGCTGGGCAAGACCAACGTGCCGCTCGCCCTCGGCGATCTGCAGACCTACAACGACATCTACGGCACCACGGCGAACCCGTTCGACGTCGCCCGCACCCCCGGTGGTTCGTCCGGCGGCTCGGCGGCCGCGCTGGCCGCGGGGTTCGGCGCGCTGTCGATGGGTTCGGACATCGGCGGCTCGCTGCGCACGCCCGCGCACTTCTGCGGGGTCTACGCGCACAAACCGTCGTACCGGCTGCTGCCGTCGCGGGGTCACACACCGCCGCCGGCCCCCGCGCTGCCGACCGAGGTGGACCTGGCGGTGATCGGCCCGATGGCGCGCAGCGGGGCCGACCTGGGCGTGCTGCTCGACCTGCTCGCCGAGCCGGATCCGCTCACGCTCGGGGTCGCCTACGAGCTGCGCCTGCCGCCGGCCCGCCACGAGCGCCTGGCGGAGTTCCGCGTGCTCGTGCTCGAAGACCACCCGGACATGCCGACGTCGGCGAGCGTGCGTGCCGGCCTCGCCCGCGTGGCCGGCGCACTCACGGCGGCCGGCGCCCGCGTCGACCACGGCAGCGCGCTGCTGCCCGACCTGACCGAGTCGGCGCGGCTGTACCTGCGGCTGCTGTTCGCCACCTTCGGCACGAACTTCCCCGCCGAGGTCTACGAGCGGTTCGGCCGGCTGCTGGCGGACCTCGCGCCGGACGACGACAGCCTCCACGCCGCCCGCGTGCGCGGCACCCGGCTGAGCTACCGCGACTGGTTCGCGGCCGACCTGGCCCGCGAACGGCAGCGGCACTCCTGGCGCGCGGTCTTCGCCGAGTACGACGTGGTGCTCTGCCCCGTCTCGCCGACCCCCGCGTTCCCCCACGACCACTCACCGCACCAGGAGCTGCGGCACGTCCTCGTCGACGGCGCCGAGCACCCCTACGGCGACCAGCTGGTGTGGGCCGGCCTCGCCACCCTGCCGGGCCTGCCGGCCACGGTCGTCCCGACCGGCCTCGACGACGCGGGCCTGCCGGTCGGGGTCCAGCTCGTGGGGCCGATGTTCGAGGACCGCACGCCCCTGCGCCTGGCCGAGCTGCTGGAGCGCGAGATGGGCGGGTTCACCGCACCGGACCTCGAACGCGGGTAGCCGCTAACCCGGCGGGGCCATCGACTCGAACTCGAGCGCGCCGAGCAACGCCAGCCGCGCGGCGGACTCCGTGCCGGGACGCGCCGTGCAGACGACGATGCGCAGGTCGCCGTGGCGGCTGGCGAGCACGTCGCGGTCGAGGTCGAGGCGCCCGACGTCGGGGTGGACCACGGTCAGGCACGTCGGCTGGCGGGCGAGGCCGTCGACGCCCGGGGCGTCCCACCGGGTGCGGAACCCCTCGCTCGCGGAGCCGACCCGGCCGACCAGGGCCGCCAGGTCGGGGTCACGTGGGTAGCGCGACTGCGCCAGGCGCAGGTCGGCGACCAGCGCGGTCTCGTAGTCCTCGCGTTCGGCCGCGGTCAGCACCGTGCGCGTGGGGCAGCCGGTGAAGTGGCGCCACACGGCGTTGCGCTCGTCGTCGCGCGCGGCGGGCTCGCCCAGCAGCGCGACCCAGGGCCGGTTCCACGCGATGAGCGTCCACATCGCGTCGTGCACGGCGATCGGGTGGTCGTCGAGGCGTTCCAGCAGCCGCCGCGTGCTTTCGGGGACCAGCCGTCCCACGCGGCCGCCGCCCAGCTCGTGGCCGGCGAGCCGGAACAGCCGTTCCTGCTCGGCGTCGGACAGGTGCAACGCCCGCGCGAGCGCGACGCACACCTGCACCCCGGGAGCCGGCGCGCGGCCCTGTTCCAGGCGAACGACGTGGTCGACCGAGAGCCCGGCCAGCACGGCCAGCTCCTCGCGCCGCAGCCCGCGCGCCCGTCTCGGCCCGTGCACCGGCAGGCCGGCCCGGCCGGGTACCAGCCGTTCCCGCCAGCCCCGCAGCGTCGACGCCAGCTCGTCCGGGCTGTTCACACCACCCATCCTCGCAAATCGCGGCCGGTGATCCTACCGCCGCTTTTCGCAAGCACAGGAAGGCGTTCGGCTCCGGACGGGTCCGCCACCCGCCCGGAGCCGCACGTCCGGCCGCAGGACACCCGCCCTGCGACCCCGGACTTCAGTGACGCAGGCCGGCCTGCTTCAGCAGCGGCATCACGTTGTCGCCGAAGTACTTCAGCTCCTCGTTGTAGTCGATGAGGCCGAAGATCATGCCTTCCATCCCGGCCTCGTTGAGCGCGCCGAGCTCCTCGGTGACCTGCTCCGGGGTTCCCACGATCGGGTAGCCGCCCCAGCCGGCGATGAAGCGCTCCTGCATCTCCTTCACCGCGTGGTCGAACGACTGGCTCGCGCCCGACCCGGCGATCTTGATGACGTTGCCCGCGGCACCCCAGTCGCCCTCGTCGACGACCTGCTGGAAGGCCCGCTTGGCCTCCTCCTCGGTGTCGCGGCAGACGACGAGCCCGTAGGTCATCACCTTGATGTCGCGCTGGTAGTCGTCGCGGGCCTTGGCCTTGACCTTCGCGGTGTAGGCCTTGATGTTCTCCAGCGTGTCGAGCGAGGCGAAGTTGATGTCGACGTTGCGCGCGGAGAACTCGATGCCCGCGGGCGAGTTGCCCGCGTTGAGCAGCGCCGGGCGCGGGGCCTGGTGCGGCTTCGGGTAGGCCTCGACGTCGTTGCCCTGGAAGTACTTCGAGGCGACGTCGAACGAGCCGGGCTCCGTCCACAGCCGGACGGCGTAGTCGATCCACTCCTGGCCGAACGCGTAGCGCTCGTCGTGCTGGCGCTGCTCGCCGCCGAACATCTCCATCTCCGGCGGCACCCAGCCCATCACCAGGTTGAGCGCGAACCGCCCGCCCGAGATGTGGTCGATCGTGGTGGCGGCCTTCGCCGCGACGATCGGGTGCACGGTCGGCAGGTGCGAGGTCGACGCGATGGCGATCCGCTCCGTCGCCTCGGCCAGGCCGGCGGCCCAGGCGTAGGTCTCGAAGCAGTTGCCGTTGAAGTTCGTCGAGCCGCCGAAGCCCTTCCAGCGCGCGACGGGCACCAGCACGTCGAAGCCGAGGCCGTCGGCGCGCTGGGCGATCTCGCGCGTGTGCTCCCAGGTGATCTTGTAGGTGCTCGGGGCGTGGCTCATGATCAGCCCGTAGGAGCAGTTGGTGCCGAACAGGCCCAGCTTCATCTTCTGGTCGCCGAACAGCGGGTTCGTCTCGGCCCGGTCCACCAGCGGCCGGGTCTCGTCGGCCGGGCGCGGGTCCGTCGGGGCGAGGCCGAGCCGTTCGTTGGCGGTCATCGTCATGGGGGGTCTCCTTCGCGGAATGGGGGTGGCTCAGCCGAGCTGGAACGGGTCGCGGGTGCCGCCGGTGAGCTCGACGAACACGGACTTGTTCTCCGTGTACTCGTTGATCGCGTCGACGCCGTTCTCCCGGCCGATGCCGCTGGCGCCGAAGCCGCCGAAGGGCATGTTCGGGGCGATCACGCGGTAGGCGTTGATCCACACGGTGCCGGCGCGCAGCTTCGCGGCGACGCGGTGGGCGCGGTGCACGTCCTTCGTCCAGACCGCACCGGCCAGGCCGTAGGGGGTGTCGTTGGCGAGCTTGAGCGCCTCGTCCTCGTCGTGGAACGGGTAGACGGCCAGCACCGGGCCGAACACCTCCTCGCGGACGATGGTGTTCTCCGGCGTGACGCCCGTGACGACGGTCGGCTTCACGAACAGGCCGCCGCGAGCGGCGTCGGGCTCACCACCGCAGGCGAACGTGGCGCCCTCGGCGGCCGCGCCCTGCAGGTAGCCGAGCACCTTCTCGTACTGCGGCCGGTTGGCGACCGGGCCCATCTCGGTGGCGGCGTCGGTCGGGTCGCCGAGCTTGATGGCGCTGGCCCGCGCGACGACCTTCTCGACCAGCGCGTCGTGGACGTCGGCGTGCACGATCAGGCGCGAGCCGGCCATGCAGGTCTGCCCGGTGGCCGCGAACACGCCCGCGACCAGGCCGTTGGCGGCCGCGTCGAGGTCGGCGTCGGGGAACACGACCTGCGGCGACTTCCCGCCGAGCTCCAGCGTCACTCGGTTGAAGTTCGCGACGGCGGCCTGCGCGACCTTGGCACCGGTCGCCGACGAGCCCGTGAACGCGACCTTGTCGATGCCCGGGTGCTTGGCCAGGGCCTCACCGGTGGCGCGGTCCCAGCCGGTGACCACGTTGAGCACGCCCGCGGGCAGCCCGGCCTCGTGCAGCACCTCGGCGAACGCGACGGTCGAGGCCGGCGCGTGCTCCGACGGCTTGACCACCATCGTGCAGCCCGCCGCGAGCGCGGGGGCGAGCTTGAACGTGAGCAGCAGCAGCGGCGAGTTCCACGGCGTGATGGCGCCGACGACACCGACCGGTTCGCGCCGGGTGTAGCCGAAGTAGTTCGGGTTCACCGGCGGGACCGTGCGGCCCTCGATCTTGTCGGCCAGGCCGGAGAAGTAGTAGTACCACTGCGGCAGGCTGTTGAGCTGGCCGAGCATCTCGCGCAGCAGCTTGCCCGAGTCGTTGACCTCCAGCCGGGCGAGACGCTCGGCGTTGGCGGCGATCGCGTCGCCGCAGCGGCGGATGATCGCGGCGCGCTGGAAGCCGGTCATCGCGCCCCACTCGCCTTCGAACGCCGCCCGGGCCGATGCGACGGCCTCGTCGACGTCCTCGGGACCGCCGTCCGCGAGCCGGGCCCACGGCCGGCCGGCGTAGGGGTCCTGCGACTCGAAGGTCCGGCCCGAGCGGGCGTCGACGGACTTGCCGTGGATGAAGAGCTTGAGTTCCTCCAGCGATGGCGCTGAGGTGGTCGTCATCGACCTCTCCTTCGTTGCAGGGGGCTGGCGCCTGGGGACGCCGGGAAACGCTAGGGATCGGCGGCGGCCCGCCGATATCCCCGGACGGCAGCCGCGGATCCCCTCAGCGCGAAGGAGCCCGTCCCACCCGGCGAGACGAGAAGCACACCCGGCCGGGCAGTGCTGCACTCAGCGGATAGCGCCACGCGCTTTCGGGCTAGTAGGGGGCCGCGGCGACCACCTAGTGTCGAGCTGGCCCGGAGCACCGGCCTCGCCGTTCGAGGCCGCCGGAGAAGAACCGACACTGAGCAGAGACGACACAAGGAGGTGTCGGATGGCTGCCCGTCCTGAGGCCGTCCCGGCCGAGGCGCCGCTGTCGCGCTACCGGGTGCTCGGCACCCGCTCGCTGGAGGAGGCCCGCGACGCGGTCACCAGGATCTACCTGGACCACGACCTGACCGTGCCCGGCAACGAGCTCGACATGACGCTGAACTCGACCGCCGACCGCATGTTCACCGTCGGCTACCTCAGCTACCAGTCGTGCGCGAAGCTCGTGATGCCGCCGACCGAGGACTGCTACCACGTCAACCTCACCATCGCCGGCCGCACGGACGCCGACCGCACCGACGGGCGCCGCGCCACCACGCGGGCGCGCACCAGCGGCGTCGTGCTGCTGCCCGACCAGGTCAACACCGTGCGCTGGTCGCCGGACGCGGCGCAGCTCATCCTCAAGATCGGCCGCCGGACGCTGGAGGCCCACCTCGGCGAGCACCTCAACCGCCCCGTCGACGAGGTGCTCGACTTCGACTTCGGCATCGACTTCACCACGCCCGCGGGCAGCACCCTGCTCTCGTCGGTGGAGTTCCTCGCCCGCGAGCTCGACCGCCCCGGCGGCCTCGCCGACATGCCGATCGCGCGGGAGCAGCTCGAAGCGTTCGTGATGACGCAGCTGCTGCACGCCGGGCGCCACCAGTTCGCCGACGACCTCGCCGCGCCCGACGATCCCGTGCGCCAGAGCCGGCTCGGCCCGGTGATCGAGTACATGGAGGCCCACGCCGACGAGCCGCTCACCCCGCAGGAGCTGGCGAAGGTCGGCTGCATGAGCGTGCGCACGCTGCACGCCACGTTCCAGCAGGTGCTGGGCGAGTCGCCGATGAACCACCTGCGCCGCATCCGGCTCGACCACGTGCGGGCCGAGCTGCTGCGCAGCGACCCGGCCCTCACGCGCGTCACGGACATCGCGCTGCGCTGGGGTTTCTTCCACCAGAGCCGCTTCGCGCAGCAGTACCGGGAACGCTTCGGTGAGCTGCCGCGCGAAACGCTGCGGGCGGTCTCGGCGTGAGCCTCAGTCCCGCACGCTGATCCCGTACGCGCCGCGGTGGAACAGCAGCGGCGCCCGCGAAGGATCCGCACCCAGCGCTTGCACGCGGGCGGCGACGATCGTGTGGTCCCCGCCCGCGTACTCGTGTTCCAGCGTGCAGTCGATCCACGCGGCCACCCCGTCGAGGATCGGCGCGCCGGACGGGGCCGGGCGCCAGGCGACGCCCGCGTACTTGTCGGTGCCCGAGCGGGCGAAGGCGGTGCTCAGCTCGGCGTGGTCCTCGGCGAGGACGTTGACGCAGAAGCGCCCGGCGGCCCGGATCTTCGGCCAGCTCGTGGACGAGCGGGCGGGCGCGAACGACACCAGCGGCGGGTCGAGGGAGAGCGAGCTGAACGACTGGCAGGTGAACCCGGCGGGGCCGCCCGGCGCCGGCGCCGTGACGATCACGACGCCGGAGGCGAAGTGCCCGAGGACCTCGCGCATGTGCGTGGGCTCGACCTGCGGCGGCTCGCTGCTTGTCCGGTTGTCCATGCGCCGCAACGGTAAGAGCAGTTCCGGCCCGGCACCATCCGCCAACCGCGGGCGAATAGCCGCGGCGCGCGGACCGGCTTCGCGCGGCGGCGCACAGGACGGATAGTCCGCCACCGCGATCGGATATCTCGCCGCGCACCCGCGTTCCTACGGTGTGCGTCGTGTCTGCCACCGACCTCCCCGCCGGCGCCCTCGCCGGGATCCGCGTCCTCGAGCTCGGCACGCTCATCGCCGGCCCGTTCTGCGGCCGGCTGCTCGCCGACCACGGCGCGGACGTGATCAAGCTCGAAGCCCCCGACCGGCCCGACCCGCTGCGCGTGTGGGGCCAGGCCGAGCTCGACGGGCACCACTTCTTCTGGACCGTCCACGCCCGCAACAAGCGCTGCGTCACGCTCGACCTGCGCCGTCCGCAAGGCCGAGAGCTGTTCCTGCGCCTCGCCGACACTGCCGACGTCGTGGTCGAGAGCTTCCGCCCCGGCACGCTCGAACGCTGGGGCCTCGGCTTCGACGTGCTCGTCGAGCGCAACCCCGGCCTGATCCTCGCCCGGGTCTCCGGCTACGGGCAGACCGGCCCGCACGCCGAGCGGCCCGGCTACGCGTCGGTGGCCGAGGCGGTCGGCGGAATGCGCTACCTCAACGGGTTCCCGGGCGGCCCGCCGCCGCGCGCGGCGCTGTCGCTGGGCGACTCGCTCGGCGGGATGTTCGCCGCGCAGGGCGTGCTCGCGGCGCTGCACGCGCGCAGCACCAGCGGACGCGGCCAGGTCGTGGACGTCGCGCTGGCCGAGGCGTGCCTGGCGATGCTCGAGTCCGTGATCCCCGACTACGACGCCACGGGCCTGGTGCGCGAACCGTCGGGCACCCGCCTCGACGGGCTCGCGCCGTCCAACCTCTACCGCTGCGCCGACGAACGCTGGATCGTCATCGCCGCCAACCAGGACACGGTGTTCGCGCGGCTGTGCACGGCGATGGGCCGCGAGGACCTCGTGACCGACCAGCGGTTCGCCACCCACGTGGCGCGCGGGCGCAACCAGGACCAGATCGACGCGCTCGTCGGCGAATGGGCCGCCCGCCACGATTCCGCCACGCTCACGTCGATCCTCGAAGCCGCCGGCGTGGTCGTCGGGCCGGTCGCCACCGTCGCCGACGTGGTGGCCAACCCGCAGTTCCGGGCGCGCGACATGCTGCTGCCGCATTTCGACGACGCGATCGGCAAGGAAGTGCTGGGCCCCGGGGTGATGCCGGTGCTGAGCGGCACGCCGGGCGCGGTGCGCTGGGCCGGTCCCGCGCACCCGGGCACGCACAACGCGGAGGTCTACACCGGACTGCTCGGCCTCACCGGCGCCGAGCTGGCCGAGCTCACCGAAGCCGGAATCGTCTGAGAGGCAAGCAATGAGTCCCGTGAACCTGCGCGAAGTCGGGCTGCGCGACGGCCTTCAGCTCGAAGCGCCGATCCCGCTCGCCGCCAAGCTGGACATCCTCGAGGCAGTGGCCGCCACGGGCGTGCGGCGCGTCGAGGTGACGTCGTTCGTCTCCCCTGCCGCCGTGCCCGCGCTCGCCGACGCCGAGCAGCTCGCGGCCGAGCTCGGCCGCTGGCCCGAACTCGCGTTCTCCGCGCTGGTGGCCGGCCGCGGCGGCGCGCGCCGGGCCGTGGCCGCCGGGATGGCCGACCTCGAGTACGTGATCTCCGCGTCCGACGGGCACAGCCTCGCCAACGCGCGCCGGACGACCGACGAGGCCGTCGCCGCGGTGCCGGAGGTCGCGAAGCTCGCGCACGACGCGGGCGGGCGGCTGGAGGCCATCCTCGCCGTGGCGTGGGACTGTCCTTTCGACGGGCGCACGCCGGTGAGCCGCACCGTGGACCTCGCGCGCCGGGCCGTCGACCTCGGCGCGGACGAGCTGTGCTTCGGCGACACCATCGGCACCACCGTGCCCGGGCGGGTCACCGAGCTGCTGGGCCGCGTGCGCGAGGCGTGCCCGGACGTCGAGCTCGGCGTGCACTTCCACAACACCCGCGGCTCCGGGCTCGCGTGCGTGCTCGCCGCGCTGCAGGCCGGGGTCACGAAGATCGACGCGTCGGTCGGCGGGCTCGGCGGCTGCCCGTTCGCGCCCGGCGCGAGCGGGAACATCGCCACCGAGGAGGTCGTGTACCTGCTCGAAGAGTCCGGTGTGGACACCGGACTCGACCTCGGCAAGGTGCTCGAAGCCGCCGCGGTGGTGGAACGCGCCGTGGGACACGGGCTGCCGAGCAACCTCTACCGCGCCGGCGGCCCGAACCGGCCGCGCGGGCGCGGCTGACCGATACGCACAACGGCCATTCCGCTGCGGGTTACGGCTATCCCGGCCGTCGCGGTGCTCGTAACCTCACGCCGGAGCGACCCCGACCTCCCAGGAGCCGACGATGACCCAGCCACCCACCCCGGCCGGCCTGCCCTCGACGCTGGCGGTGCAGCGCGCGGTCGCGGCGCTCGCGGCGGGCCGGATGATCGTGGTGACGGACGCGGCCGACCGGGAGAACGAGGGCGATCTGGTGTTGCCCGCCGCCGTCGCCGACGCGGAGCAGCTCGCGTTCATCGTGCGCCACACCACCGGCATCGTGTGCGCGCCGATGACCGCCGAGCGCGCCGACGCGCTGCGCCTGCCGCCGATGGTCGAGGACAACACCGACGCCCACGGCACCGCGTTCACCGTCACCGTCGACCACGTCGGCAGCGGCACGGGAGTGTCGGCGGCGGACCGGGCCAAGACGTTGCGCGCGCTCGCCGCACCGGGCACCCGCGCCGGCGAGCTGCGGCGGCCCGGGCACGTGTTCCCGTTGCGCGCCAGGGAAGGCGGGGTGCTCGTGCGCGCCGGGCACACCGAGGCCGCCGTCGACCTGCTGCGCCTGGCCGGGCAGGAACCGGTGGGCGTGATCGGCGAGATCGTCGCCGAGGACGGCTCGATGTGCCGCGGCGAGCGGCTCACGCGGTTCGCGGCCGAGCACGACCTGCCGGTGCTCGCGATCGCCGACCTCGTGCGCTACCGGCGGGCCACGGAACGGTTCGTGGAGCACGTCGCCACCTCCGCCATGCCCACCGTCTTCGGTGACTTCCGGGCCGTCGCCTACCGGTCCACCACGGACGGCACCGAGCACCTCGCCCTCGTCCACGGCGACGTGGCCGCCGCGAGCCGCGGCCCGCGCGGCGCCCTCGTGCGCGTGCACAGCGAATGCCTCACGGGCGACATCGTCGGCTCCCTGCGCTGCGACTGCGGAGCGCAGCTCGAACAAGCCCTGCGCACCATCGCCGCCGAGGGCGCGGGCGCCGTGGTCTACCTCCGCGGCCACGAGGGCCGCGGCATCGGGCTGGCGCACAAGATCCGCGCCTACGCGCTGCAGGAGACCGGCCTGGACACCGTCGACGCCAACACCGCCCAGGGCCTGCCCGTCGACTCCCGCTCCTACGGCGTCGGCGCCCAGATCCTCGCCGACCTCGGCATCACGCGCCTGCGCCTGATCACCAACAACCCCGCCAAATACGGCGGTCTCGACGGCTACGGCCTCGAGATCGTCGACCGCGTCGGCCTGCCCGCCGCCGCGACGGCGCACAACCTGCGTTACCTGCGGACCAAGCAGCAGCGCCTCGGCCACACCCTCGACGTCGACGAGAGCACCGGCTGAGCCGTTACCGAACCAGTACGCGCCGCGGACAATCCGCGCACACCCGCCCGGCACCGTCGGTCCCGACGAAGATCGACGGTGCAGTCCACGGAAAGGCGGACGACGTGGCCAAGGGTGCGGCTGTGGTACTGGCGGTTCTGGCGGTGCCGTTCACGACGGCGGTGGCCCCGCCACCGGCGCAAGGCCTGCAGTGGCAGCAATGCGCGAAGATCGCCGAAGGCTGGGCGAACGGCGAAGCGAGCGAGTGCGCGACGGTCCGCGTACCGCTGGACTACCGCCGGCCCGGCGGCCGGCAGCTCACCATCGCCGTCAGCCGGGTCCGCGCGACCGATCCGGCACACCGGCAAGGCGTGGTGCTCGTCAACCCGGGCGGACCCGGCGAGCAGGGCACGACCTTCCCGGACGAGCTCACGCGGACCGAGCTGGCCGGGATCGGCCGCACGCACGACCTGATCGGGTTCGACATCCGCGGTTCGGACTACAGCGACAAGATCGGCTGCCCCGAACTGGATCCGGCGAACGTGCCGCGGCCGCCCGCCACCGACACCGCCGAGCAGCGCTTCAAGGACCAGGCGAAGGCCGTCGCGGACCGGGTGCGCACCTGCGCCGGGAAGGACCCCGAGCTGGCCCGGTCGATGACCACGGCCAACATCGCCCGCGACATGGACGTGATCCGCCGGGCGCTGGGCGAGGAGAAGATCGGCTACTTCGGCAACTCGTGGGGCACGGCACTCGGCACCGCCTACCGCAGCCTGTTCGGCGGCCACGTCGACCGGATGCTCCTGGACTCGGTGCTCGCGCCGGGCGAGGCCGTCAGGCGGTCCGACGACCAGGCCGCCGCGGCCGAAGCACACTTCGACGACTTCACCCGCTGGCTCGCCGATCGCGACGCGACGTACGGGTTCGGCGGCACCGCCGCGGCCGTCTCGCAGGCCCTGCTCGCGTTGCGGGGCCGGCTCGCGGCCCAGCCCCTGGCCGACCGCGACGACCACTGGGCCAACCGGCAACTGCTCGCCTCCCGCACCGACTGGGCCGCAGCCGCGCAAGCACTCGCCGACGCCCGCGACGGAACGCCGCCGGCGGCCACGGCACCGCCCGCGGCCGCACCGGCCGGCAACGGGTTCGACGTCGGCTACCGAGACGGGGAGATCGGGTTCGTCCTGGCCGCCGTGAACTGCAACGACTCCCCCGGCGCCCGCGACGTCGACCAGGCGTGGGCGCACGGGCTCGAGCTCGCCGCCCGGTACCCGGTGGCCGCCTACGAACCCGGTGGCGACGCGCGGTGCGCCGGCTGGCCGTTCGCGCCGCAGCCCACCGCGCTCGTACGCGGCTCCAGCCCGCTGCAGCTCGTCGGGCACGAGTTCGAGACCAACACCCCGTTCCCGTGGGCCCGCGAGATGCAGGCGAAGGTCGGTGGCGCGCTCCTGACCGTGACCGACGACGTGCACTCGTCGTTCGCCCACCTCCCGTGCGCGGCCGACGGCGTCGAGTTCTTCACCACCGGGGCGACGTCGAACGGCACGTGTTCCGGGTAGTCCTTTGTGGACCCCTGCGCACCCCTGCCGTCACGCGCCGAGGCCGGTGAGCACGGCCCCCACGTCCGGCCGCCGTCCCGTGCCCAGCCGCGTGACCGCGTACACCTTGCGCGACACCGGGTTCGCCAGCGGGTGCAGGCTCACCGGCGCGTGCGAGTCCGGCAAGGCCATGCGCGGGATCAACGCGACGCCCGCACCGGCCGCCACCAGCGCCGTCAGCACGGCGAAGTCGGTGGCCTCGGCGACCACGTCGGGCACGAACCCGGCCGCGCCGCACGCGCGCTGGATCATCTCGTGGCACGAGTACTCCTTCGACGGCACCAGCCAGGGCACCGCCGAGAACCGCGCCAGGCGCACCTTCTGGCCGTCCGCGAGCGCGCGCGCCTCGGCCAGCGCCGGCGGCACGGCGAGCAGCACCGGGTCGTCGGCGAGGTGGTGTTCTTCGCACCGGGCCGGGGTTTCGCGCGGCAGCAGGCTGTAGCTGTGCACCACGGCGACGTCGGCTTCCTGGTGCAGCAGCGTGCCGATCGCCGACTCCGGCTCCTGCTCGACCAGCCGCAGCGACACCCCGGGCAGATTCGTCCACAGTGGAGCGACGAGGGTCCTGGCCGCGGACGGGAACGCGACCACCCGCACGGTGCCCGCGCCGTCGGACCGCACGGCGGCCAGCGCGGACTCGGCCGCCGCGAGATCACTGAGGATCACGTCGGCGTGGGACACCAGCAGCTCACCGGCGGCGGTGAACGCGAGCGTGCGCCCGCGCCGTTCCAGCAACGGCGTGCCCGCCTCGCGTTCCAGGGCCGCGAGCTGCTGCGACACGGCGGGACCGGTCAGGTTGAGCGCCTCGGCCGTCGCGGCGACGGTGCCGTGGTGCGCGAGCTCGTGCAGCAGCCTCAGGCGGCGGACTTCCAACATAAGCCGAACTTCCCGATCTCGAAGCAAAGACTAACTGGATCTACCGCATCATAACGTCCACACTGGCCCGGTGAGCACCTCGAAACCCGTTCTGGCCATCGGCGGCACCGTCGTCCTGTGGGCCTCCGCCTTCCCCGCGATCCGTGTGGGGCTCGACGGCTACGGCCCGCTCGGGCTGTCGCTGGCGCGGCTCGTCGTGGCCTCGGTCGCGCTGGCCGTCGCGGCGCCGTTCCTGGGCGTGCGGCTGCCGCGGCGCAAGGACCTGCCGCTCATCGCGTTGTGCGGCCTCACGGGAATGGCGGCCTACCAGGTGCTGCTCAACTGGGGCGAGGTGCACGTGCCCGCCGGCACGGCGAGCCTGCTGGTGGCCACGGCGCCGGTGTTCAGCGCAGTGCTCGCCGCGGCGTTCCTCGGTGAACGGCTCGGCGCCCGCGGCCTCCTCGGCAGCGCCGTCGCGCTCGGCGGTTCGGCGCTCATCGCACTGTCCGGCGGGGACGTGCGGTACTCGACCGCCGCGTGGGTGGTCCTCGCCGCGGCGCTCGTGCAGGGCGCGTACCACTTCTGCAGCAAACCGTTGCTGCGCCGCTACTCCGGGCTCGAAGTCGCGTGTTACGCGATGTGGACCGGCACGGTTTTCTCGCTGCCGCTGGCCCCCGCGGCCTGGCACGGCCTGGAAACCGCGCCCGCGTCGGCGCACGCGGCCGTGCTGTACCTGGGGTTGCTGCCCTCGGCGCTCGGGTTCGTGTTGTGGGGCTACGGCGTCGCGCGCAACACGGTCACCGCGGCGACGTCGGCGCTCTACCTCGTGCCCGTGGTGGCGCTGGCCGTGGCCTACGTCTGGCTCGGCGAGGTCCCCGCGCCCATCGAGCTGGTGGGCGGCGCGATCGCCGTGGGCGGGGTCGTGCTCATCACCGCGCGGCGCAAGGCGCGTGTGCGCGAACCGGTCGGGTGAGCGTCAGCGGCCCCCGCCGCGGCCGCGGCCACCGCCGTTGTCGTCGGAACCCCGGCCACCGCGATCACCGCCGTGGTCGTCGCCGGGTTCCGGAGCCCGGGAGCCGGAGGTGTGCGGGTTGTCGTCCGACGGCGGGGCCGACACCGCCGTGACGAGCGGCGGCGGCGGGATCCACAACGGGGCCGGCGCGTCGGCCGTCCGGCCCGGGTCCACGAGGGACCACACGGCCGTGCCACCCCACACGATCCCCGCCGCGGCACCGGCCGCCACCACGGCGCCGGCGAGAGCACCGAGCACCTGGCGGCCCCGCCGGGGCGCGCGAGGACCGGCGCCGGCACGGGTCTCGAACACCACGGGCCGGGGGTCGGCGGCGGGATCGGTCACGGGTCCATCCTCGCGATCGCCGCGCGGGAGCGCCATTGTCCGGTGGTCCTAGTACCGGTCGGCGTGCCGCTGCGCCCACAGCGCCGCCTGCGTCCGGTCGGTGACGCCGAGCCGCTGGTAGACGTTGGTCAGGTGCGCCTTCACGGTCCGTTCGGTGATCCCGAGGCGCCGGGCGATGGACTTGTTCGGCAGGCCGTCGCCGACCATGCGCAGCACCTCGCGCTCGCGGTCGGTCAGCTTCGCGGCGGGCTGCGCGGCCCGCCGATCGCTCAGCAGCACGCGCGCCGCCTTCGGGTCCAGCGGCGAGCCGCCCGCGACGATCTCGCGGATGCCCGCGAGGATCACCTCCGGCTCGCTGTGCTTGAGCAGGTAACCCTCGGCCCCGGCGCGCAGCGCGTCGAGGATCCGCGCCTGGTCGGAGAACGACGTGAGCACCAGGACGTGGGTGTCGGGGTTCGCCTCGACGATCCGCGCGGTGGCCGCGACGCCGTCGGTGCCGGGCATCGACAGGTCCATCAGCACCACGTCCGGGCCCAGCTCCGCCGCGAGCGCCACGGCCTCCTCGCCGTCGCCCGCGGCGCCGACGAGCTGCAGGTCGCCGGCGGTGCTCAGCAGCTGGGTGAGACCGGTCCGCACGATGGCGTGGTCGTCGGCGATCAGCACTCGGATCATGACAACGGCACCTCCGCCTCCACCCGCGTGCCCCGGCCGGGCGCGGCGCGCACCGACAGCCTGCCACCGGCCTCGGCCAGCAGGTCGCCGACGGCCCGCAGCCCGAAGTGCCCGTCGCGCGCCTGCTCGGTGAGCCGGTCTCCGTCGAAGCCGCGGCCGTCGTCGTCGATCACCAGGATGGCCCCCGAGCCGGCCCGCGTCACGCGCACCAGCACCGCCCGGGCCGCGCTGTGGGCGACGACGTTGCGCAGCACCTCCTGCGCGGTGCGGAACAGCAGCGCCGACGCGGCCGGGGGCAGGCCGTCGGCGTCGTCCGCGTCGAGGTCCACGGCCACGCCCGTGCGCTCCAGGCCGCCGGCCAGCTCGGCCAGCGCCGGCCCGAGACCCTCCTCCGCGAGGTTCGGCGGGTAGATGTCCACGAGCAGGGAGCGCAGCGCGCCGACGCTCGTGCGCAGCCTCCCCGCGGCGTCGGCGATGACTTCGGCGCGGCGGGCCTCGTCCGGATCGCCGAGCCTCGCGGCGTCGAGGCCGAACGTGAGCCCGGACAGGTCCTGCACGATCCCGTCGTGCAGGTCGCGGGCGATCCGCCGGCGCTCGGCGTCGGAGGCGTCCACGGCGTGCTGCAACAGGCGTTCCCGCTCCCGCTGCGAGCGCCGCACGCGCCGCGCCAGCGACCACGCGAACGGCACCTGCACGACCTCCAGCACCACCAGCGCGCCCAGCGACGGCGGCGCGAACCGCGCCCACGCGGCCTGCCCGGCCTGCGTCACGGCGTCGTAGCGGTAGTAGGCCTCCAGCAGCAGCGGGCGCCCGTCGGCCGCGCGGATCCCGACGTAGACCTCCAGCAGCTTCCCGAACGACGTCTCGAGCCGGTTCTCCGGCCGTGTCAGGTCGCTGACCTCCGACACACTCCCCTGCACCCGCAGCGCCTCGGCCTCCTCGGCGCTGAGCGGGTAGCGCTCGCCGATCAGCGCGGACGCGTCGGAGTAGAGGATCGTGCCGTCGGCGGACCAGACCTTCACGCGCACCAGCGAACCCTGCAGCACGTAGCGCCGGATGGCCGCGTCGAACGCGGTCAGCGCGGCCGGGTCGCGGTTCACCACGGCCGCGTCGAGGCGCGGTTCGACCACGCCGCGGGCCGTGACGGACGTGGTCTGCACCGCCGACTGGGTGGCCTGCGCCGTGCCCGCTTCGCGCGCGAGGTAGGCGATGAGGCCGGCCAGCGCCGCGAGCACGACCACCCCGGCGATCGTGAACCGGGCGAGCAGCCCGGCCGTGGACGGGCTCCGCTCCGGTGACATGCGAGCACGGTATCGGCCCGGGTGCCCGGTCCGGACCTGTCCGGCAGGACTACGACCTCCCGATCGGGCGAGGCGGGAACCGGCTCCCCGGGCGGAGCACTCCGGCGATCACCCTGCGTGACATTTCGGCGGATCCACTCGGCGTAGCCGGAGCTAGGCCGTTTCGTGGCCCAGTCGTTGCTCCGCGTGAAGCGCCGCGGGGTGCGGTTCGCCGGGGCCCTGTGAGGGCGATCACTGCAGCGTACGGGCCGGATGTGGGCGGTGTGCCCCGGTTTCCACCTGGTCGGCGGCGTCTCTAAATGAGACTCCCGCCCGCTGGGGACAGGCGTATACCGAGCGATGTGCCACCGCGACGACCAGGCACACGACCAGGCACATTCCGGATGCCCGACCAGGGAGCCCGCTCATGACCACCCTCGATACCAGTGCCGAAAGCGTCCCCCGAGTACCTGCCCAGCACACTGCGGAGGCCGCTCCCGAAGCGCCCCCGGCCGCCGACCCGATGATGGTCGGTCTGCCCAGTTTCGTCGTCGGATCCGTCGCGCTGGGGCTCGTCCTCATCGGCTACGTGCCCGCGACGGCCGTCGGCGCGTCACTCGCCGTCATCATCGCCGCGACCGGCCTCGGCCTGCTCATCGCAGCCGTCTGGGCCGCCGCCGTGGGCCAGAGCGCGGTGGCGGGTGTGTTCGCCATCTTCTCCGGGTTCTGGCTGAGCTACGCGCTGCTCGTGCTCGGCCTGACCCACAACTGGTTCGGGATCGACGCGGCAGCAGCCGTCGCCACCCAGGGGTTGTTCCTCATCTCCTGGCTCGTCATCGTCGGCATGCTGACGCTCGCGACCCTGCGGTTGCCGGTGGCCTACACGCTGCTGTTCCTCCTCATCGAGGTCGCGCTCGTGCTCGTGCTGGTCGGCACGCTGCAGGGCTCGGCCGGCATTCTCCAGGTCGGCGGGTACGTCGTGCTGGTGTTCGCCGCCGTCGGTGTGTACCTGTTCTTCAGCTCGGCCTCGACGGCGACGGGCGGGTCCGCACTCCCGCTCGGCCCGCCGATCGTGCACTGAGCGAACTGCATCACACGTGCCCCGGAGTCCGCGACTCCGGGGCACTTTCCTGCGACGATCGCGGTCTCGTCCACGGGACACGACGACGTGGCAGGAGGACCATGCCCGACGGATTCCGCGACATCCCGACCACGACCCTCGCCGACCTGCTGAGCCGCGACCAGGTGATGGACATCGGCGTGCGCCCGCTGTGGGGCCCCGTGCCGCGCGTCGCGGGCCCGGCCTACACCGTCCAGTGCCCGGCGGGCGACAACCTGATGCTGCACGCGGCCATCCACCGCGCTCCGGCGGGCTCGATCGTCGTGGTGGAGTCCGGCGACCTGGACTACGCGCTGGCGGGCGGCAACGTCTGCGCCGTGGCCCAGCGCAACGGGATCGCGGCGTTCGTGCTCGACGGCGTGATCCGCGACCTCGCCGAGGTGCGCGAGCTCGGGTTCCCCGTGTTCGCCCGCGGCCTGATCCCGATCCCCGGCAGGAAGGCGGCCGTCGCGCCGCTGGGTGAGCCGGTGAGCTGCGGCGGGGTCACCGTGCACGCAGGTGACATCGTGACCGCCGACGAGGAGGGCGTCGTGGTCACGCCCGCCGCCGACGCGGAGCGGATCCTCCTGGCCGCGCAGGCGCGCCTGGCCGAGGAAGAGGCGCAGACGCTCGACGAGTGGGACGCCGACCACCAGATCCGGATCGACGCCATCCTGGAAGAACGCGGGTTCGCAGGCTGACGGCCCGCGCCGCAACCGTCGTGAGTGGACGGTCGCGGCGCGGGTTTCTCGTTATGGGTAGGACTTCAGCATCGCCAGCCCGGTGACGGCGTCCGACGGGCCGCCCGTGTCGTTGACGACGTGGGCGATCGTGCCCTGACCGCCGCCGAGCGAGAACGTGATCATGCTGTGGAACTTCACCCCCGGCCGCTTCGGGGCGGCGATGGCGCGGTCGGACACGATCGTGCGGTCCTCGGCGAAGATGCAGTAGCTGCCCAGGCCCCACGCTTCGTGCGTGCGGACGTGGTCGCCCACCGCGTAGGCGGGGAAACCGCGGTGGGTCCCGTCCATCCACGCGGCCTGGTTCGGCGGGTCGTACGGCATCTCGTTCTGGAAGAAGTAGGTGCGGCCGCCCTCACCGTTCCACTCGACCTGGGCCTTCTGGTGGTGCTCGACGAACAGCCCGTAGGCGATCACGCCCGAGCCGTTCACGACCAGGCCGACGTCGGAGGTGTTGGCGTCCCAGCCGACGCCCGCGCCGTGGTCGGCCCGCCACAGCCACATGTTGTCGATGAGCACGTCTGCGCTGTTGACGACCACGCACCGCTTGGCCTTGCCCACGCCGGCACCCCCGACGCGCACGAACACGTCGTGCATCGAGCTCGGGTTGCGCGCGTGGCCGCGGCGTGACCCGTCGGGCCCGAAGCGGAAAAGCGGATCGGAGGCGACCGGTCCCGCGTCCACGAGCAGGCTGGCGACGCGCACGCCGTCCACGTCGGCGACGTCGAGCGCGGTGACGCCGTTGTCCGGGATCAGGGTGGCGTAGCCGAGGCCGAGCACGACGGTGTCGGCGCGTGTGACCGTGAGCGGCTGGTCGACGTGGTAGATCCCCGGGGTGAGCAGCAGGTGCTTGCCCTGCGCGAGGGCGGCGTTGAGGTCGGCGGCGGACTCCGCGGGCTTGGCGATGTGGAAGGCGTCGAGGGGCAGCGAGGTGCCCTCGGGCTTGCGCGCCTCCCAGCTGGTGGCCTCGGCGTTCGTGCGGACGGCGGGCACGAACACCTGGTAGGCGCCGGCGCCGTCCACGTACAGGAACGGCTTCTCGCAGATCACCGGCGTGCGCTCGACGGAGGTGTACGGCGGGGTGGGGAACGAGGTCGCGGGCGAGCCGGGCGAGCCGACGAACACGAAGTTCCAGTTCGAGCCCACCCACGACCCGACCACCGAGTTGCGCGTGAGCCACTGTTGCTGCGTGCCGGAGTTGACCTGGCCGGTGAGCTGGCAGTCGGCGATGAACCCGCCGCTGGAGTAGCCGCCGTCGGACAGCTTGAGGTCGCCGAGCAGGTAGATGCGGCGGTAGTAGGTGGCCTGCGAGACGGCCCAGGTGTCGACGCCGCTCTTCGGGACGGCGTTGAGGTTCTCGGCGCCGCGCCAGAAGTTCACGAGCGTGCCGTTGCCGTGCGCATCGCCCTCCACGCCGAGCGAGCCGGTGATGCTGGCGCCGCTGGGCTGCAGGCCGAGGCCGGCGACCTGGGTGTAGTAGCCGAGCTTGACGTCGACGGAGTAGGCGCCGGGTTTGAACAGCAGCGCGTAGCGGCCCTCGCCGAACTGGCTGCCGCGCTGCTGGGCGTAGATCGCGTCGAGGGTGGCCTGGATGTTCGGGGTGCTCGAGTCGAAGACGTGGACGTTGGGGCCGAAGTCGGGCTGCCCGGCGGCGTGGGTGGCCGGCGGTGGGGCTTGCGGGGTTTTCCTTGCCGGGGCGGCCACGGCGGGGCTCGCGAGGGTGAGCCCGGACGTCGCCGCGAGGGCGGCGCCGGAGCCCAGCGCCAGGAAGCTTCTTCTCGCGAGGGTCTGGTCGGGGTTGTCGGGCTGTGCTGACTGTGCTGACTGTGCTGGCAACGGGGGGACCGTCCTTTCGACACGACACGACACGTGGCGGCGTGTGCGGGCCGAGGAATCCGTGCGGCACCGACATTTCCGAGCCGGGCTCACCGGTGTCAAGGCGCCTGTCGGTGACCGGGACAGCCGAAAGTCCTGAACGCCGCGACCGTGGCGGTACCGGGCAAAGGCGGCAGGTTGCGGAGACGGCTAGGGTCGGGGGTGGGGACCGCGACGACAGGAGTGCCACATGACCACGAACCAGCCGGGCGACCAGGAACCGTTGGACGCCGAGATCGTCGAAGCCCCGGCGAGCGCTGGCGCGCCGGCGGCGGACCTGCCCGAGCCCGACTACAGCGAGGGCGGCGTGCCGTCGTTCGACTTCGTCCGCGACCGCATCGAGAACCGCTACAACACGTCGGTGGGGGCTCAGGAGCTCGCGGGAATCGGCGGGCCGGAGACGATCGAGTCGCTCGACAAGAAGATCGCCGACCGGGACAAGGCGGCGAAGGACAAGCTCGCCGAGATCCGCCGGTCGATGGGCAAGCAGTAACGTCCCTTGTGGATGGTCAGCCCAGCAGGTCCAGCACGGCGTCGGCCGCCGCTTTCGCGCCGCCGGCGGCGGTGATCTCCTTGGCCAGCCAGGCCAGCCGGTCGTGCACCCGCGCGTCGCCGGCGACGCGCAGCACCGTCTCGCGCACGAGCTCCGGGGTGAGGGCCTCGGAGTCGAGCACCTCGCCAAGGCCGAGTTCGCGGACGCGGCGGGCGTTGAGGGCCTGTTCGGGTACCTGGGGCAGCGTCACCAGCGGCACGGCGTGCGAGAGCGCCTCCATGATCGAGTTCATGCCGGCGTGGGAGACGAACGCGGTCGCGTGGCCCAGTACCGCCTGCTGCGGCACCGACGGCAGCGCCTCGACGTTCGGCGGCAGCTCGCCCAGCAGCTCGGGATCCGTGCGGCCGAGCGACATCACGACGTGCCACTCCGTGCCCGCGAACGCCTGGGCGCACGCGCGGAACACGTCCGGCCGGTCGGTGAACGCCGTCCCCAGCGACACCAGCAGCACCGGCTTCCCGCCCGGCGGCGCCCACTCCCCCGCCCGCACCGTCGGGCCGACGAACCGGTAGGTCTCGTCGAAGGTCTCCGCCGCGATCTGGAACGCGGCCGGCACGAACACCAGCGTCAACGGCACCGGCGGGGCCGCCATCGGCACCAGTGGCGCGGGCAGGCCCTGCTGCTGCGAGAACTCGTGCAGCCGTGTCGCGAACCGCACCAGCGCCTCGTTGTCCGGCCGGAAGTCGGGCGGCAGCAGCTCCGCCAGCGGCAGGTGCTCGTTCACGGCCATGCTCGCCACCAGCGCCACCGCCGGCACCCCCAGCCGCTGCGAAACGGCCGCGGCGACGGGCGCCACGGTCGCGTCGAAGCACACCACGTCGGCATCCCGGACTTTCTCCACGAGAGCGTCGATCCCGGGCCCGCCGCCTCCAGCAACCCGTCCAGCAGGCCCACGAAGCTCGTGGTGCTGAACGCCTCCCGCGACAAAGCGGTCGGATCGAGCGTCCACGGCAACCGCACCGCCTCCGCCCCGGCCCCCTTGATGGCCCCCACGTACGCCGGACCACTCGCGAACGTCACCCGATGCCCACGCCCCACCAGCTCCGACACCAGCGGCAACACCGGGTTGACATGCCCCGCCGCAGGCGCGGCGACGAAGAACAGGTGCTTGCCCACAGGTGGTTTCCCCTCGCAGTCCGGAGAAGATCACCGTAACGGCGGCCGCGGCCGTTTCGGCTGGAGTGTGTCCGTTCGACCACCGCGCAGCACCCGGATCGACGCCCCTTCCGGCAGGTGGGCCGAACGGACCGCTCGCGCATCGCCGGCGCCACGACCGGACCGTTCGTGCGACCACAGCCGCGAGCGGACCGATCGCGCCGCCAAGGCCGAGCGACCGGTCCGATCGCACCACCCGTGCCCGACGAGGCGGGGCGCGACGGGCCGGCCGGCAGGAGCCCGCCGCAAAACCACCCCACCCCGCCGGCGCCGGCGTGATTTGATCGCCCCATGCCTACCTCCGTGCGCGTTCCCGGTCTGGTGCTCACCGAGCACGAGTTCGACGTCCCGTTGGATCACAGCAAACCCGAGGGCGAACGGATCACCGTGTTCGCGCGGGAGGTCGCGGAGCCGGACGGCGGGGAGGAGCGGCCGTTCCTCGTGTTCCTGCAGGGTGGGCCCGGGCACGAAGCGCCGCGGCCGGCGGGGCGCCCCTCGGGGTGGCTGGGGCGGGCGGTGCGGGACTACCGGGTGCTGTTGCTGGACCAGCGGGGCACCGGCAACTCGACTCCCGTCGGCACATTGCCGGGGCGCACGCCCGCCGAGCAGGCCGGCTACCTGGCGCACTTCCGGGCCGACTCGATCGTGCGGGATGCGGAGCTGATCCGGCGGCAGCTGGGCGTGCAGCGGTGGAGCGTGCTGGGCCAGTCGTTCGGCGGGTTCACCTCGCTCGCCTACCTCTCGCAAGCGCCGGAAGGCCTGCGGGAGGCGTTCTTCACCGGCGGCCTGCCACCCGTCGGCCGCCACCCCGACGAGGTGTACCAGGCGACGTACGCGACGCTGCTGGAGCGCAACCGCCGCTACTACCGGCGCTACCCGGGCGACCGCGAGCGGGTCCGCAAGCTGCACGCGCGCCTCGACGCCGGGGAGATCACCCTGCCCGACGGCACGCCGCTCACGTCCCGGCTGTTCCGCCAGCTCGGCCACGTCCTCGGCGCGAGCGAGGGCGCCGAGACGCTGCACTACCTGCTGGAGCGCGACCCCGACTCGCCGGCCTTCGCCCACGACGTCGCTGCGACGCTGCCGTTCTCGGCGCGCAACCCGCTCTACGCGGTGATCCACGAAGCCTGCTACGCCGACGGCCACGCCACCCGCTGGTCGGCCGAGCGCACCCGCCCGGCCGAGTACGACGACGACGTCACGCTCTTCACCGGCGAGCACGTCTTCCCGTCGGTGTTCACCGACCTGCCCGGCCTCGCCCCGTTGCGCGAAGCCGCCGAGCTGCTCGCCGAGCGCGAGTGGCCGCGCCTCTACGACGCCGACGTGCTGCGAAGCTGCGAAGTGCCGTGCGCCGCCGCGATCTACGCCGAGGACGCGTACGTGGACCGCCGGTTCTCAGAAGAGACCGCCGGGCTGATCCCGACGATGCGCCCGTGGGTCACGAACGAGTACGAGCACAACGGCCTGCGCGCGGCGGGCGAGCACGTGCTCGCCCGGCTCATCGACCTCGTCCGCGGCCGGGCCTGAAGATCGAAAAGAAGTGCCGGATAGCCCACGGGAATGGTGGGCGTGTTACGATCGATTCCGTTATCACGCCCACCGGTTTCGTTATCAGGTCGTTTCCTGAAGCCACACCAGAGCAATTCCATCGGCCCGGAAACGCGGAACGTTACAGAATTTGAGCGTGGTTTTTACCACTCGGGAATCATTTTCCTCCGTCGCTTTTCTGCGGCAGAATCCCGCCATTGCCCAACGTCGGGCACAGTCGCAGCAGGGAGTCGCCGTGAAGAAACCGCTGGGCCGTCTCGCAGGTGCCGTGCTCGCCGGCGCCGCCCTCACGCTCGCGTCCGCGCCGGCCGCCTTCGCGCAGGACGACCCCACCGCGCCGGTCGAGACCTCGGCGACGTCCGAGCCGACGGACTCGACGGCACCGACCACATCGGACTCCAGCACCTCCGAGACCCCGACGAGCGACTCGAGCACCCCGACGTCCGCCACGCCGCCGAGCACCACCGGCGACACCCCGGCGCCGGCGGACCCCGAGGTGCAGACCACCGAAGGCCACCGCGCCCCGGCCGCCGCGAAGCCCCGCGCAGCCGAGGACGCCAAGGACTCCGAAGACGGGCAAGACGGGCGGAACGCCGACGAGACCACCGAAAGCAGCGCCCCCACCGACCCGTACACCGACAACGCCGGCCACGGCTTCGTCGGCCTCGGCGGTGAGGGCGTGCTGGTCATCGCCTGCGCGTCCGGCGCGCCCGGGAACGTCGCCACTGTCGGCCTGACCGTGACCGCCGGCCCGGACCAGGACGGTGCCGACGGCCGCTACTGGAACTACGACGTGCGCGTGGTCGACGGGTACACCGCCACCACCGCGCCGTTCAGCTGGACCTGCGACGGGCAGGAGGGCCACGGCGACGTGACCTTCGAACAGGTCACCCCACCCACTTCGGACACCAGCGAACCGCCGGCCGGCAGTGAAACCCCCAGCAGCGGTGAGACCCCCAGCAGCACCGCCGGCAGCCCGGCCACCTCGGTGTCCACTTCGGACACCACGAAGGCCGCACCCGGTCCCGCCGTCACCCGCCCGACGGTCCAGGTCCGCTACGCACCCCAGGGTGGCGTCGAGACCGGTTTCGGCGGCACCGCGCGGTTCTGGTTCTGAGCCGATGAACCGATCCAAGCTCATCGCGACGGCGGCCGCCGCACTGGCCGTCACCGCCGTGCTGGCCGGCTGCAGTTCCGCGCCGGCCGCCGCACCGGCCGCCGCGGCCAAACCGGTCCCGAGCAGCGTGCCGGTCACGAAACCGTTCAAGGGCCTGCGCCCGACGTCGGTCAGCATCCCGAAGATCGGCGCGCAGTCCAGCCTGGTCTCCGTCGCGGTCAACCTCGAAGGCAAGATCTCCGTGCCCTCGGTGAAAACTCCGATGCAGGCGGCGTGGTACCGCCTCTCCCCCGTGCCCGGTGAGGTCGGCCCGGCCATCGTCCTCGGCCACGTGGACGGCGACAAGAAGCCGGGCATCTTCTACAAGCTCAAGGATCTCGTCCCGGGCGACGAGGTGGACATCGACCGCAGCGACGGCAAGAAGCTGAAGTTCACCGTCGACCACCTCACGCAGGTCCCCAAGGACCAGTTCCCCCAGGACGCCGTCTACGGCAACAGCACCAAACCCGAACTCCGGCTGATCACCTGCGGCGGCGTGTTCGACCACGCCGAGCACAGCTACGAGGACAACATTGTCGTCTACGCGAACCTCGCCTCGTAGTTCAGACGAGCGAGCCGACCACCGCGTACCCGAGCGTGGCCGCGCCCAGCCCCGCGGCCACGCTCAGCACCACGTTGGCCACCGCGAGACCGTACGCCCGCCGCTCCAGCAGGCGTACGGTCTCGTAGCCGAATGTGCTGTACGTGGTCAGCGCTCCGCAAAAGCCTGTGCCGACCAGGATCGACACGGCGGCGGGCAACGCCGACCCGGCACCGGCCAGCGAGCCCAGCACCAAGGACCCCACCAGGTTGACCGCGAACGTGCCCCACGGAAACCCGCTCTGGTGGCGCGCCTGCACGAAGCGATCGGTGAGGTACCTCAGCGGCGCCCCGACCACCGCGCCGACGAACACGAGCAGCACCGTCACGACTCGACCGTCCTTTCCGGACGGACGAACATCCTTCGCGCGAGCGCCATCCCGCCCACCACCGCGAGCAGCGCCGCCACGAGCGTGCCCGCGAGGTAGCCGAACGCGAGCCCGACCGTGCCCGGCCGCAGCAGCCCGTGGATCTCGACGACGTAGGTCGAGAACGTGGTGTAGCCGCCCAGGATCCCGATCCCGAGGAACGGGCGCACCAGCCGGTTCGCGGTCCACGCCTCGGTGATCGCGACCATGAGCACACCGATGAGGAAGCAGCCGGTGATGTTGATCAGGAACGTCGCCAGCGGGAAGTGCCCGGGCGCGGTGGGGAGCAGCTCAGCGACGCCGTAGCGCGCGAGCGCGCCCAGGCCGCCGCCGAGGGCGATCACGACGAGGACCGGCGCGTGCTCCCGCACGGCCGTGCGGCGCCACAGCGGCATCCGCCGCGAAGACGATTCGGGCACAGATGTCTCCTACTCCACGCGGGCATGCTAGCGCCCTCGGTTCGAGTAGGGACTGTTGGCAGCGAATGCTGCGGTTGTCCGGGTTACCTCGGGGAGTCCCGGAGCGGCGAGCCCCACCGCCGCGCGAGTAGCTTACCGGACCAGATCCGCCGGTGTGCGCAGGGCCGTCAACGCGGTCGCGAACATCGTGGACTTGATCGCCCCGAGCGTGCCGCGGTCCTTGCCCGCCAGCGGCGCGACGACCTCGGTCGCCGTGCTGACCAGCGCGGCCTCGTCGGCCGTCGCGTCGACCAGGCCCAGCTCCCGGGCCTGCGGGCCGCCGAAGCGGCGCCCGGTGGTCATCGACGCGACCGCCGTGGCCGGGGTCAGCTTGGCCTGGATCAGGGCGGCCATGCCAAGCGTGAACGGGATGTTGATGTCGGCCTCGGGGAAGCAGAAGAACCCGCGGTCGGCGCGCATCACGCGGAAGTCGTGGGCCATCGCCAGCATCGCGCCGGCCCCGAACGCGTGCCCGTTCACCGCCGCGACGGTCGGCACCGGCAGCGCGAGCACACGGGCGAGCAGCTCGTGGACGTCGGTGACGTACTTGCCGGCCTCGTCGCCGTGGGTGGTCAGCCACTCGAGGTCGAGGCCGTTGGAGTAGAACTTGCCGCTGCCCGTGGTCACGAGCGCGGCGGGCGCCGAACCGGCCGTGACGGTGTCGAGATGGGTGTTCACCTCTTCCAGCCACGCCGGTGAGAACCGGTTCTCGTCGGCACCGAAGTCGAGGACGGAGACGGCTTCGTGCTGGGTCAGTGCGGGCATCGCGAGAATCCTTTTCAGACGGTGGTTGCGGTCCGGGACGAACGCCGCTTCGGCGGCGGCAGAGCGAGCACCGCGCGCACGGCGGCGGCGAGCCGGCGGCGGCTGTCCTCACCGACGCGGCCTTCGGCCAGCTCACGGCGGTAGATCGCGCTCGGCAGGTCGACGACACACGTGGTGATCACCTCGACGGCCAGGCCGTCGCCGCGCTGCCACAGCTCGCGCGCCAGGCGCACGAGCAGGCGCACCAGGCGTTTGTCCAGCGCGTGCAGCGCCTCGGCGATCTCGTCGGGCAGCTGCGGGCCCAGCACGCGGTCGGGTGAGACGGTGATCATCAGCCGCGCGGCATCCGGGCGCCGCGCCGCCACGACGGCGGGCGCGTCGGCCGCGGCGACCACCGCAGCGACCGGGCCGGCCTCGGCCAGCGCGGCGTCGACCAGGCCTTCCTGTACGTCGACGAAGTGGGTCGCGGCCCGCAGCCAGGCGCGCCCGACGAGCGCGGGCAGCGAGCCGAAGCTGTGGTAGATCGCGCTGTTCGGCACGCCCGCGGCGAGCGCGAGCCCGCGCGCGGTGACCTCCTCGGGGCCGCGGTCGGCCACGAGGCGCTCGGCGACGTCGAGCAGCCGTTCGGGGTCGTGGATCCGCGGCCTGGGCACGAAGCCGAGCGTAAAGGAACACGCGCTCCACAACAACGGTGTTGTGGAGCACACGTTCCTTTACTCGGCGACGAACACGCAGTCGTGTCCGTCGCGGGTCGCCACGTCGGGGTCGTCGAGCCACTGCCCGCCCGTGGCGAGGTAGCGGAAACGCAGCTTCACGCCGCGCCGCACCTCGACGGCGGCCGAGCGCGTGCCGTTGGACCGCTTACGCAGCTCGTGGCGCCCGGGCTGCCAGTCGTTGAAGTCGCCGACCACGCTGACCGGCCCCGGCGGGGTGTCGAGCGGGAGGACGAACGTCACCTTCCTCGCCCCGCGGCCGGCTCGGCTGGTCTTGATCACGAGTGCTCCCCTTCACTTTCCGGCTGGTTCCGCCGAAAAGCGTTCCACGCGTTCCCGCTCGCAGGCGTGAGAACCGCCTGCCCGTCCGGGTGAACTCACGGCGTGCGGCCGGGGACCACCTTCACGGTCTTGTTCGGGAACCGGCGTTCCACATGGGACTTCGCGGCCGAGCCCGGGGTCACGTAGATCGTTTCTTCCTTGTCCTGCAACGGTCGCAGCACCGTGCGCATGAACTCGCGGCGGTCCTCCAGGTACGGCCCGAGCACGTCCTCACCCGCCGGGCACACGGCCATGCAGTAGGCCGCCTTGTAGTTCGCTTTGAAGGAAAGGCTTTGCCACATCGACGCGTTCTCGGAATCGGTGACGCGCTCGCGGAACTCCGCGCCGTCGGCGCTGTCGGCGACGGTCTCCACCCAGTCGGTGAACCCGCCCATGAACTCGCGGTAGTTGTGCGTGGAGCAGGCCGCCCAGTCGAACTCGCCCGTCTTGGCGATGGCCCCGACGGGGCACGCGGCCACGCAGAGCTTGCACTCCACGCAGGGGTTGTAGTCCAGCGCCTCGCCGTAGCCGGTCACGTCGGCATCGACGAGAAGTGTGGCCAGCAGGACGAAGTTGCCGAACTTCGGGTGGATCACGTTGCGGTGCAGGCCCATCACGCCGAGGCCGGCCGCGACCGCGACCGTCTTGTGCGCCACCACCCAGATCCGGCCTGGAAAACGGTCCATCTCCATCGGGAAGGTCGCCGACGGGTTGAGCGCGCGGTAGCCGGCGTCCTGCAGCTCGCGGGTGATCGTGCGGGCCGCCTCGTTGATGATCTCGCCGCTGCGGTGGAACTCCTGGTTCGCGACGCTGCGCGCGGGCGTGCGCACGTTGTCGCGGTTCATTCGCACGACCAGGGAGATCAGGCTGCGCGTGCCGGGCAGCGCGGCGAGCGCGTGGGGCCGCTCCCCCGCCAGGTCGGCGTGCTCCAGCGACACGGCCGCGACGTCGTCGGCTCCCGCGGCCAGCGCCAGCTCCCGCAGCCACGCGGCGTCGATCGGCCCCGGCTTCGGCGGGGTGCCGCGCTCCAGCACGGCGCGCACCGACGGGTGGGCGGCAAGTTTGCGCGGCAGCTCGGGCACGAGGAGTCCTCCATCGGTAGGAATTTCCAACCAACGTTCCCACGTGCTGAGTCCGATAACAAGACCGATCCTGCCGCGGCGGGGACGCGCCCCCGCCGCGGCGCCGGGCTCAGCCGGTGACCGAGATGTCGTCGAGCTGCTCGGCGGCCGGGCGGACCGGGTCGAGGTCCCCTCCCGGCGGGGCGGGGATGTGCGGGAGCGCGGCCTTCGCCTGGGCGTCACCCGCGTCGGCGGCGGCGTGGACGCTGTCGAGCGCCGCGTACTGCAGGAAGTTCAGGTCGGGCAGCGGCCACTGCGACGCCCCGCCGGTCGCGGCGGGCAGCAGGTGGTCGACGGCCTTGAACAGGCTGCCGCCCTCCGGCGTCCGGTAGCTCCACAGGTCCACGCCGACGTGGCGGCCGATCTGCGCGAGGCGAGTCAGTGCCACGAGGTTGAACGTGTGGTAGTGGAAGCTGCGCGTGCGCGTCGACTCCTCGGGCTGGCTGCCGTCGGCCGCGATCTGGTGGTCGAGGCGGGTCTTCTCGGCGCCTGTGACGATCTGCTTCGTGAGTGCTTTGTCGCCGGTGTAGAGCGCGATGCCGGCGGACAGCATGTCGTAGAACGAGCCGTGGTTGTTGGTCTCGGCGGCTTCGTCCGTGCCGTTCTTGCTCGTGCGCAGCCAGGTCAGGAAGTCGGCCGACCAGCCCTTCATCGCCGTGGCGTCGGTCTTCGACCAGCCGGGCGCGCCCGCGTCGAGGATCCGGGCGGCGTCGAGGACCTGGGTGAAGGTGTAGGCGAACTCGATGATGCCGATGCCGCGGCCGTCGTTCTTGCACGGGATGCCCTGCGCGAAGTCGAGGTTCGGGTTCATCTTCGTGGCCGCGTCGAGGAACCAGGTGCGCAGGTCGAGGGCCGCGCGTTGCGCGTACTCGGGCTTGCGCGTGTAGAACCAGGCCAGCGAGAGCTGGTAGATGGAGCTGAACGCGGTGAGCCGCTCGGCCTTGTCCGGGACGGCGGTGGTCTCGGGGTTGAGCACGCCGTCGCGCTGGACGTACGGGCAGCCCTGCGGGTTGTCGGCCGTCGCGGGCCGGCTGGGCCACCAGTAGGGCGCGAGGCTCAGGTAGTCGTGCTTGTCACCGCTCGGCGGCACGCGCTCCTTGTCGACGACCGTCCACGGGCCCTTGGTGAGCGCCGCGTCGGCCTGCTTGAGGAGGTCGGCCAGCGACGTGCGCAGGGTTCTGTCGCCGAGCAGCAGCCCGACGCGGTTCTTCGTCAGCCGCGCCCCGTCGAGCACGACGGTGTCGGGCTGACAAGCGAGCGAGACGATCGGCAGGTCGCACACCGACTTCGGTGACTGCTGCACCGGGACGGCTCCGGCCGCGCCCGCGGTGGTGGCAAGCAGGCCGGCGACGGTGGCGAAGACGAGGGAGATCCGGCCCAGCCGGAAACGGGACCGTGAAGGAGGCAGCACTGCAACTCCGTTCAAGTATGTGAATCTCAAGCAGATATGTGAATTCAACTTAGGGAGTCGAACACGCGGAGCCCAGTCGGCAGCACCGCCTGGCGTTACGAAACCACAGCATCAGGCTCATCAATTGGCCACTGGGTGCGTTACATCTAAGCTTCCGCCATGCCGATGCTCTGCCTCGCCTGCGGTGCACCGTTGCCGGCGGCGGCCGGGCGCCAGGGCGGACGACGGCCGCGGTTCTGCTCCGGCGCTTGCCGCCAGCGCGCGTACCGGCGGCGGGTGCGGGCGCGGCGGCCGGGGGCGGGGTGCACCGGACGGCGCGCTGAGACGGCGACGCCGCGGCGGCTGCTCGCGAACCACCGGCTCGTGACGATCACCGGCCCGGCCGGCGTCGGCAAGACGCGGCTCGCGGCGGAGCTGACGGGCGCGGTGCGCGCCGATCCGTCCGCTGTGGAGCTTCCGGCCGAGCTCGGGAACCTGCTCGTGCTGGACGGCTGCGAGGACGCCCTCGACGCCTGCGCGGCACTGGTCACGCGGCTGCTGCGGGAGCGCCCGGGCC
The DNA here is from genome assembly GCF_040704195.1 of Amycolatopsis sp. NPDC047767. Lineage (NCBI taxonomy): Bacteria > Bacillati > Actinomycetota > Actinomycetes > Pseudonocardiales > Pseudonocardiaceae > Amycolatopsis > Amycolatopsis sp. NPDC047767. Next base: position 120,623 of record NZ_JBEYSJ010000019.1, on the reverse strand, counting down.
TGCGGGTGGTGGCCACGAGCCGCGTCGCGCTCGGGATCGAAGGTGAGCAGGTGCTGCCGCTGCGCGGCCTCTCCCCCGCCGACGCGGCCCAGCTGCTCGCGGAGCGGATCCACCTGCTGGACCCGTTCCTCACCGTTGCGCCGGCCGACGTCACAGAGCTGTGCCGCGTGCTCGAAGGGGTACCGGCGGCGCTGGAGCTGGCCGCGCCGCGCGTTCGGCTGCTGGGCGTGGCCGGGGCAGCCGAAGGGCTGGCGACCGCCCTCGACCTGGCCCCCGGCAAGGTGCGCGCGGAGCTCGAGAGCGACCGCCGGCGGCTTTCGCCCGCCGAACGCGAGGCGTGGCACCGGCTTTCGGTGCTGCCCGGTCCGTTCGACCCGGAGCTGGCGTCGGTTCTGGGCGCCGGGCCCGAGGTGCTGCAGCGGCTGGTCGCGGTGTCGCTGCTGGTGCCCGAACCCGCCGCCGACGGCACGACCGGGCTGCGGCTGTGGGCGGCCGCGCGCGCGTTCGGCCGCGAGGCACTCGACGCCGAGGGCGGCACCGACGCCGCGTTCGAACTGCTGACGGCCCACCTCGTGGCTCAGGTCGAGCCGCACCTGCCGGCGTTCCTCCTGCCCGACGGTCTCTGCCGGCGGCTCGTCGCGCGCGCCGAGCCCGTGCTCGCGGTGATCCGGCGGCTCACCAGCCGCGGCGACGCCCGGCTCGCGGTGCTGGCATGCGGGCTCGCGCGGTCGTGGCTCGCGCTGGGCCGCAACCTCGCCGAGAGCGAACGGTTGCTGCGCGAAGCTCTGCCGCACGTCGCCGATCGGCCGGACCTCACCGCGTCGCTGCTGGCCGCGCTGTGCAAGGCCGCGCACCGCGCCGGCCGCTACGCCGAGCAGCTGCGCCTCGGCGAAGCGGCATTGGCGCTGGAGTCCACACTGGACCGCCCTGCTCGGGTCGCCTCGGTCCTCGACCTGCTCGCCGCCGGGCTGCGCGCGTCGGGAGCGGACGCCGCCGCGCGCTGCCACGAGGCCTTGGTGATCGCGCGTGGCCTCGCCGATCCGGCCGTGATTTCGTTGCTGCTCAACGACCTCGCGTGGGGCGCGCTGGGATCGGGCGACCTCGACGAGGCCCGCGAAGTGCTGGCCGAAGCCCTGCCCCTCGCCCGCACCCACGCGACACCCGGCCGCCTCGCGAGCGTGCTGCACACCGCCGGCGCCGTCGCGCTCGCCGCTGGCGACCACCCCGCGGCCGAGGCGTGGTTCGTGGAGGCCCTGCTCGTCACGAACCCCGCAGACGGCCTCAAAGTGCCCTACTTCACCGAAGGCGTCGCGGTCGTCCTGACCGCCCGCGGCGAACACGAGCGCGCCTTGAGCCTCTTCGCGTGCGCCGACGCCGCCCGCCGGGGCCTGGGCGCCGTGGCGGAACCCGCGTGGCGCCGGCGGGTCCGCGACGCCCTGGACACCGCGACCGCCGGCCTGGACCCGCGCCGGGCCCGGGCGGCCACCCGCGCGGGTGCCCGCGTCTCCCTCGCCGCCGCCGTCGCCCACGCCCTCGACGCGAGCGCGCACTTCCACGCCACGGGCCACCGCGGGCTGACCCCGCAGGAGCACACCGTCGCCGCCCTGGTGACCGACGGCCTGACCAACCAGCAGATCGCGCGCCGCCTCGGCATCGCGCCCCGCACGGTCGCCACCCACCTGGAACGCATCCGCGCCAAACTGGGCGTGCGCCCCCGCTCGGCGCTGGCCGCGTGGTTCACCCGCACGACAGCCGAAACCGACTGGAGCTGACGACGCCGGTCCGCTGTGCGCGTCGCGTGTCGGGTGGACGCGTGCCCACTATCGGGTGATCAACTCGGACCGCTCGGGCTGTCACACGCGCCGGGTCCGCCTCGTCTCCCTGACGACAACCGGGCTACCAGATGAGGACCTCCATGCAAGCCATCACCGTCCGCGAACGGGACGCCGGTCTCGCCGGACTGTCCGTTGAGGACATACCGCGTCCACGCACAGCGGAGAACGACGTTCTCGTACGGGTGCACGCGGCCGGCTTCACCACCGGCGAGCTGGATTGGCCGGGCACGTGGCACGACCGGTCCGGCCGGGATCGGACGCCGAGCGTGCCGGGGCACGACGTGTCGGGTGTCGTCGCCGAGCTGGGCTACGGCACCACCGGTTTGAGCGTGGGCCAGCGGGTGTTCGGGTTCGCCGACGGCACTCGCGACGGCGCGCTCGCCGAGTACATCGCAGTCGAAGCCCGCAACCTCGCACCGCTGCCGGCGGACCTCGACCACACCGTGGCCGCCGCGTTGCCGATCTCCGGGCTGACCGCGTGGCAGGGCCTGTTCGACCACGCGCGGCTCGCCGCCGGGCAGACCATTCTGATCCACGGGTGCGCCGGAGCGGTCGGCTCCCTCGCCGTTCAGCTGGCCCGTGAGGCGGGTGCCCGGGTCATCGGCACCGGCCGGGCCCGCGACCGCGAACGCGCGCTCGGCTTCGGCGTGGACACGTTCCTCGAGACCGACCGGCTGGAGGACGCGGGCGAGGTCGACGTGGTGTTCGACGTGTTCGGCGGGCAGATCCTCCACCGCTCCACCGCTGTGGTGCGCGCCGGCGGCACGCTCGTCTCCATCGCCACACCACCCGAGATCCAGCCCGCGGACGGCCGGGCCCTGTTCTTCATCGTCGAGGCCGACCGAGCACGGCTCACCGACCTCGCTCAGCGGGTCCGGGACGGCCGGCTCGAGGTGGCGGTCGGCGAAGTGCGCCCGCTGGCCGAGGCGCCCGAGGCGTTCCGCTCGAAGCGTTCGCCCGGCAAAACGATCATCCGCGTCACCGAGGAGCAATCATGAAGCGCGCCACGGTCGCCGGTGTTGTGCTGGCCGTCGTCACGCTGGCCGGGGCCACCGCCTGCGGCAGCTCGGACCGGCCCGCCGCCGGCGGCACGTCGACGGCGCCGACGGCCGGTTCCGCGGCGGCCGGTTCCGTCGCGGCGACGCGTCCCACCGACAAGTTCACGCCGCTGCTCCAGCAGGCCCTCCCGGACGTGCCGGGCAAGACGTTCACCTCGGCCGTCGTCGACTTCCCGCCCGACGGGAAGGGCGTGCCGCACCGGCACGGTGCGGCGTTCATCTACGCCTACGTCCTCGAGGGCGTCATCCGCAGTCAGCTCGAAGGCCAGCCCATGCAGACCTACCACCAGGGTCAGGGCTGGGTCGAGCCGCCCGGCTCCCACCACGTCCTCGCCGAGAACACCAGCGCGACGCAACCCGCCAAGCTCCTCACGGTCTCCGTCTCCGACACCGGAGACCCGCTGAAGACCGACGACCCGCACTGACGAGTTTCCCAGGCGCAGCCCGAGGTTCGCGGGCCTCGGAGCGGCGGGACATCGCCGGGTCGTCCACGATCGCGGGACGTGCGCCACGCACGGATGCCGGCGACGCTCTGCGGCCCTACGCTGGACCCGCACGGAGGAGGATGCGATCTGCATGGGTGACGGGCACGCGTCCCGAAGGTCTGGACACCAGGACACACTCGCTGCCGAGTGGGAGACGCACCGGCCCGCGGTGTTCGGCGTGGCCTACCGGCTGCTGGGGAGTGTGGCCGATGCCGAGGACGTGGCCCAGGACGTGTGGCTGCGGGCGGCCGGGGCGGATCTGCACGAGGTCGCGGACCTGCGGGCCTGGCTGGTCACGGTGGCCGCGCGACGGTCGTACGACATCCTCAAGAGCGCGCGCTCGCGCCGGGAATCCTATGTCGGGCCATGGTTACCGGAACCGCTGGTGACCGGGCCGGACGCCTCGGAGCCGGTGCTCGTCGACGAGTCCGTGAGCACGGCGATGCTGCTGATCATGGAGGAATTGAGCCCACCGGAGCGGGTCGCCCTTGTCCTGCACGACGTCTTCGGGTTCGAGTTCGGCCGGATCGCGGAAGTGCTCGACGTCTCCGTACCCGGCTCCCGCCAGCTCGCCTCCCGGGCGCGACGGCGAGTGGCCCAGGCGAAGCAGTCCGCTCCGGGCGCGCCGAAAGAGGAACGCGAACGGCTGCTGGCGACCTTTCGCGCCGCCTACGAATCCGGGGACCTGACCGGCCTGGTCCGGCTCCTGCACCCGGACGCCGTCTACATCACCGACGGCGGCGGCAAGGTCACGGCGGCCCGCAAGGTCATCCGGGGTGCGGAGCGCATGGCCGACGTGATGGTGCGAGTGGGCCGGATGTGGCGACCCGACCACATCGGGTTCATCGAGGTGGGCGGCGAGCTCGCCCTCGTGTGCCATTGGCAGGGCCGCGTCTACTCCGTCGACACCGTGCAGATCACCGACGGGCTGATCACCGCGTACCGCAGGGTGATCAACCCGGACAAGCTTTCTCACGTCTGAGCCCGGCGTCGTACCCGCGGGAGCGGATCTCAGTGCGAATCACGCGGCACGCCCGGGCCGCGGGAACCGTGCAGGAAATCGAAGTCCGCGCCCTGGTGCGCCTGCGTCACGTGGTGCGTGTAGAGCCACGTGTACCCGCTGGCGTACGGCGATTCCGGCGCCGACCACTGCGCGCGCCGGGCCGCCAGCTCCTCGTCGGACACGTGCAGGGTCAGCGAACGCGCCGGGGTGTCCAGCGTGATCCGGTCGCCCGTGCGCACGAGGGCGAGCGGGCCACCCGCGGCGGACTCCGGGCTGACGTGCAGCACGACCGTGCCGTAGCCGGTGCCGGACATGCGGCCGTCGCAGATGCGCACGAGGTCGGTGACGCCGTCCTTGAGCAGCTTCGCCGGCAGCGGCACGTTGGCGACCTCCGGCATGCCCGGGTAGCCCTTCGGGCCGGCGCCGCGGATCACCAGGACGGTGTCGGCGGTGACGTCCAGATCCGGGTCGTCGGCGACGCGGTGGTAGTCCTCGGCGGTGTCGAACACCAGCGCCGGACCGGTGTGCGTGAGCAGGTCCGGCGAGGCGGCCGACTGCTTGATCACCGCACCGTCCGGAGCGAGGTTCCCGGTCAGCACGGCCGTGCCCGAACCCGTCGGCTGGAACGGCTCGGTCACCGGGGTGATCACCTCGTCGTTCCAGCACTCGGCGCCGGACACGTTGTCCGCCAAGGACTTCCCGGTCACGGTGACCGTGCCGGGGTGCAGCAGGCCGGCTTCGGCCAGGCGCCGCACGACGACGGGCAGGCCGCCGGCGTAGCAGAAGTCCTCCATCAGGAACTTGCCCGACGGCATGAGGTTCACCAGCGTCGGCACGTCGCGGCCCAGCGCGTCGAAGTCCGCCATCTCCAGCGGCACGCCGACGCGGCCCGCGAGCGCCAGCAGGTGGATGATCGCGTTGGTGGAGCCGCCGATCGCCGCGTTCACCCGGATCGCGTTCTCGAACGCCTCGCGCGTCAGGATCGACGACGGCCGCAGGCCCTCGTCCACCATCGCCACGATCCGCTGCCCCGCCTCCTGCGCCGTCTCGAAGCGGCGCGCGTCGACGGCCGGCCACGTCGCCGAGCCGGGCAGCTGCATGCCCAGCGCCTCGGCGAGGCACGCCATCGTGGACGCGGTGCCCATGGTCATGCAGTGGCCGTTGGAGCGGGCCATGCAGCCCTCGGCGAAAAAACACTCCTCCTGGCTCATGCGCCCGGCCTTGAGCTCCTCCTCGAACTTCCACACGTGCGTGCCGGACCCGACGTCCTCACCGCGGAACTTGCCGTTGAGCATCGGCCCGCCGGTCACCATCACCGCGGGCAGGTCCACGCTCGCCGCGCCCATCAGCATCGCCGGCGTGGTCTTGTCGCAACCGGACAGCAGCACCACGCCGTCGAGCGGGTTGGCGCGGATGAGCTCCTCGACCTCCATCGCCATCAGGTTGCGGTAGAGCATGGCGGTGGGGCGCATGAGCGTCTCGCCGGTGGCCATCGTCGGGAACGCCAGCGGGAACCCGCCGGCCTGCCACACCCCGCGTTTCACCGCCTCGGCCACGCGGGTGAGGTGCACGTTGCACGGCGCCAGCTCCGACGCGCTGGTCGCGATCCCGATCACGGGCCGGCCGTCGAACACGTCCGAGCCGAAGCCCTGCGACCGCATCCACGACCGGTGGATCATCCCGGCCCGGCCCGAGGCACCGAACCACGCCGCGCTGCGCCGTTCTCCGGCCTGCTCACCCACGCGAACCTCCTGTCGCCGACGGTGCGTGCCTCCTCACTCCACCGCAGACCACCGGACAGGGCAAGTGATCAGCCCTTGACCGACCCGGTCAGCCCACCCACGATCCGCCGTTGCGCCACCACGAAGAACCCCAGCGCCGGCACCATCGACAGCGCGGTGAACGCCAGCACCCGCGCCGTGTCCTGCGAGTACTGCGACTGGAACGTCGCCACGCCCAGCGGCAGCGTGAAGTGCGCGGTGTCGTTGAACACCAGCAGCGGCAGCAGGTAGGCGTTCCAGCTCGTGACGAACGCGAGCACCGCCACCGTGGTGAGCGCGGGCGCCGAGAGCGGCAGCATGATCCGCCAGAAGAACCCGAGCCGGCTCGCCCCGTCGAGCACCGCGGCGTCCTCGAGCTCCCCGGGCACGGCGTGCATGAAGGGCCGCAGGATCACGATCGTCACCGGCAGCGAGAACGCCGCCTCGGGGATCGCGACGCCCAGCGGGTTCTCCAGCAGCCCGAGCTGGCGCAACCACAGGTACAGCGGCAGCGTCGCGACGCCCAGCGGGAACAACAGCCCGAGCGTGAACAGCGCATACACGGCTTCACGGCCCTTGAACACGTAGCGGGACAACGCGAACGCCGCCATCGACCCCAGGCTCACGGCCAGCACCGTCGCGATCACCGCGATCAGCGCGCTGTTGCCGAGGAACCGCCAGAAGTCCGGTGACGTGATCACACTGCGGTAGTTGTCCCACACCCACGGCCCCGGCAGGCCCGCCGGGTCGCGGTTGAGCTGCCCGTTGGTGCGGAAGCCGCCAAGGGCGACGAACAGCAGCGGCACCACCGTGACCACCACGACGACGACCGCGGCCACATAGCTCGCGACCAGGCCCCAGCGCCGGCCCGCCACGTCAGCTCACCGCCCGGGTCAGGGCACCCGCGGTGTCGCGGCGCAGCGCGAACCGTTGGTACACCAGCGCGAACACGAAGCAGATCGCGAACAGCACCACCGCGACGGCGCTGCCGAAGCCGAACTCGTAGCGCTTGAACCCGTGGTCCACGAGGTAGCTGGCCATCGTGGTCGACGCGTTGGCCGGGCCGCCGAGTGTCATGATCCACACGAGGTCGAACAGCTGCAGCGAACCGATGACGCTCAGGAACACCCAGATCCGGATCGTCGGGCCCAGCAGCGGCAGCACCACGTGGCGCGTGGTCTGCCACGCGGTGGCGCCGTCCAGCGCGGCCGCTTCCCGCAGCTCCGGTGGCACGCCCTGCAAGCCCGCGAGCAGCAGGATGATGCCGAAGCCGAGGAACTTCCACGTCATGACCACGAACAGCGTGTACAGCACGATCCCCGGGTCCGCGAGCCACTGGTGCACGAGCCCGCCCAGGCCCGCACCGCGCAGCAGCTCGTCCACGAACCCGTTCGGCTGCAACATGAGCAGCCAGATCACGGCGGTGATCGCCTCCGACAGCACGTACGGCGCGAACACGACCATCCGCAGCACCGTCCGGCCCTTGAGCTTGCGGTCCAGCAGCAGCGCGAGGCCGATGCTCAGCGGCAGCTGGATCACGATGGAGAGCACGGCGATGATCACGTTGTGCCCGATCGCGCCGCGGAACACCGCGCCGCCGAACGCGTCGGCGTAGTTCTGCAGCCCGACGAAGTCGGTGAGCGGGCCGAACCCGTTCCACGAGTACAGGCTGTAGTACACCGCGATGCCGATCGGCACGAGCACGAACCCGGCGAATAGCACCAGCGCCGGGCCGAGCAGCAGCGCGAGCTCCAGCCGGGTGCGGCCCCGGCGCCGCGCGGGGCGCTCGCGTGCACTGTGGACGGTCCGCGCGAGCGGCCGCGGCGGGGCGGGAGCCGCCATCACTTGTTCCCGGTGGCGGCCTGGTTCACGGCCTGCACCACCGCTTCCGGGTTGCCCTGTCCCGCGAACAGGTTCGCGACGGCGTCGTTGAGCGCCTGCCCGACGGCGGTCGGGAACGCGCGGTCGAAGTACATCTGCACGGACGAGGCCTTGCGCGTCTGCTCCGCCACGGACTTGAGCGACTCGTTCTTCAACGACGCCACCGCGTCCGCGTTCACCGGCAGGCCCGAGCCGGCCTCGGCGATCTTCTGCTGCACCGGCGTGCTCGTGAGGTACTGCAGGAACCCGGCGCACGCGGCCGCCGCGCGCGTCGTGCACGAGAACCCGTCGCCGCCGCCGAGCAGCACGGCGGGGTCACCTGCGGCGCCGGGCACGGACGGGAACGGGAACCAGCCGAGCTTGCTGTCGAGATCCTTGTCGTCGGTGAGCGAGGACATCGTGCTCGGGTCCCAGTCGCCCTGCAGTTCCATCGCGGCCTTGCCGTTGGCGACGAGCCCGGCCGAACTGCCGGCGCCCTGCTGGGCCGGCGTGCCGTTGAAGCCGGTCTGGAACGGCTGCGTCGCGAGGAAGCCCTGCAGGTCCTGGCCGGCCTTGACCCAGCACGGGTTCTGCAGCTTCACCGCCGCGATCTCGTCCTTGAGCACCTGCGGCGAGCACTCGCGCACGGCGAAGTAGTCGTAGTAGAACGCGTCGGGCCAGCGGTCCTTGCCGCCGAGCGCGATGGGTGCGATACCCGCGGTCTTCAGCTTGCCGACGGCGGCGTTGAAGTCCGCCATGGTCGTCGGCGGCGCCGTGATCCCGGCCTGCGCGAACAGATCCTTGCGGTACCAGAACCCGACGACGTGCTGCACGTACGGCACGCCGTACTGCTTCCCGCCGACCTGCCAGCCCTGCGCCATCGAGCCCAGTCCGCCGATCCAGCCCTGCACCGACGACGTCAGGTCCGCCACGCGGCCCGATTCGACCTGGGAAGCCTCGTCCCCGCCGCCCCACTGCTGGTAGAGGTCCGGCGGCGTGTTCGACTGCAACGCCAGCGGCACCTTGGTGGGGAACTCTTCGTTCTGGATCGGCTGCACCGTGAACGACACGTCCGGATGCGCCTTGTGGTAGTCGTCGGCGACCTGCTGCCACAGCGAGCGCACGGGCTCCGCGGTGCCGTTGTGCCACCAGGTCAGCGTGACCGGTCCCGACGCGGCGGCCGGGGCCTCGTCGCCACCTCCCCCGCACGCGGAGAGCACGAGCGCGGCTGTCGCGACGAGCGCGGCGAGGGGAATTCTCCGGCTGGGACGCATGGCGGATCCACTCCTGACGACTTCGGCCGAGTTGGACGGGGCGTGACGGTGCCCGGGATGGCGAAGAGTCTGCGCGCCCGAAATTCCCGTGTCAATCGTTGTCGATAACGTTTTACATCGCTAGTCTGTGCCGGTGCAGCCTCGTTCCCGTGTCACGATCCGTGACGTCGCCGCCCGTGCCGGAGTGTCGGTCGCGACGGTCTCGAAGGTGATCAACCAGCGCTACGGCGTCGCCGCCGACACGTTCGCGCGCGTCCGCGCCGTGATCGACGAGCTGGGGTACGAGGCGAGCCTCGTGGCGCAGAGCCTGCGCAACCACAAGACCAACGTCATCGGCATCCTCGTGGCCGATCTCGAGCCGTTTTCCACCGAGCTGCTCAAGGGTGCGGCCGACGCGATCCGCGGCACTGGGTTCGAGCTCGTCGTGTACTCGGCGGGCGGGCGCACCGGCGATCCGGAGGGCTGGGAGCGCCGGTACCTCTCGCGCCTGAGCGGCACGCTCGTCGACGGCGCCGTGCTCGTCACGCCCGCGGCCGAGCTCGAAGGCCTGCCCGGGACTCCCGTCGTGGCAGTGGATCCGCACACCGGGCGTTCGCCGTTGCCGGCGATCGTCTCCGACAACCTGCGCGGCGCGCAGCTGGCGACCGAGCACCTGCTGACGCTCGGGCACCGGCGGATCGCGCTGCTCGCGGGCCGGCCGGACCTGCAATCCGCCCAGCTACGCGAGACCGGCTACCGGCGCGCGCTGGCCGCGGCCGGCGTCGAGGTGGACGAAACCCTGGTCGTGGCGGGTGACTACGACGGCGAGCTGGCGGGCGCGTCGGCACGGGAGCTGCTGACGCGTCCCGACCGGCCCACGGCCGTGTTCGCCGCCAACGACACCTCCGCCCTCGCGACGCTGGACGCCGCTTCGGCACTGGGCCTGCGCGTGCCGGACGACGTGTCGGTGGTCGGCTTCGACAACATCCCCGAGTCGGCCCTGTGCACTCCCCCGCTGACCACGGTGCAGCAGCCCATCCGCGAGATGGGCCACCGTGCCATCACCGTCCTCATCGGACTCATCAACGGCGAACCCGAGGAGCGTGAGCCCGTGGTGCTCGACACGGAACTGGTGGTGCGCTCGTCGAGCGCCGCGCCGCGGGCGGGCTCGTGACGACCGAGACCGCGCCCGAACCCTGGCGCGACCCGCGGCTGCCCGTGGCCGAGCGCGTGCGCGACCTCGTCGCGCGGATGACCACGCGGGAAAAAGTGGCGCAGCTGTCCGGGATCTGGGTCGGCATGGACTCCGGCGGCGAGGTCGCGCCGCACCAGCACGACTTCGCCCACGACCCGCCGGACTGGGACGCGCTCGTGCCGCACGGGGTCGGGCAGCTGACCCGCGCGTTCGGCACGCGGCCGGTCGATCCGCAGATCGGCGCGCGGGGCCTCGCACGGACGCAGGAGGAGATCGTGACGCGCGGGCGCTTCGGCATCCCCGCGGTGGTGCACGAGGAATGCCTCACGGGCCTGGCGGCCTGGCAGGCCACGGTGTACCCGGCGCCGCTGTGCTGGGGCGCGAGCTTCGACCCGGATCTGGTGGGGCGCATGGCTTTCCGCATCGGGGAGACCATGCGGGCGCTCGGCGTGCACCAGGGGCTGGCGCCGGTGCTGGACGTGGCGCGGGACCTGCGCTGGGGCCGCGTCGAGGAGACCATCGGTGAGGACCCGTACCTCGTCGGCACGATCGGCGCGGCCTACGTCGCCGGGCTCGAGTCGGCCGGGATCGTCGCGACGCTCAAGCACTTCGCGGGCTACTCCGCGTCCAAGGCCGGGCGCAACCTCGCGCCGGTGTCGGTCGGGCCGCGTGAGCTGGCCGACGTGCTGCTGCCGCCGTTCGAGCACGCGCTGCGCGCCGGGGCGCGGTCGGTGATGAACTCCTACACCGACCTCGACGGGCTGCCGGCCGCGGCCGACCCGCAACTGTTCACCACGCTGCTGCGCGAACGCTTCGGGTTCACCGGCACCGTGGTGTCCGACTACTTCTCCGTGGCGTTCCTGCACGCCCTGCACCACGTCGCCACCGGACCGGCGGACGCGGCGGGGCAGGCGCTGACCGCGGGCATCGACGTCGAACTGCCCACAGTGGACTGTTACGGCCCGCCGCTGGTGGCCGCGCTGGCCGACGGCACCGTCGACGAGTCCCTGGTGGACCGTGCGCTGCACCGCGTGCTGACGCAGAAGTTCGAGCTGGGCCTGCTGGACCCCGGCTGGTCGCCCCACCCGGCCGGGACCGAGCTGGACGACGCCGGGTCGCGGGCGCTCGCCCGGGAGCTCGCCGAGCGGTCGGTGGTGCTGCTGTCGAACACCGGAGCGTTGCCGCTGCGTTCCGGTGTTCGGCTGGCGGTCGTGGGCCCGCGCGCGGACGAACCGGGCGCGATGCTCGGCTGCTACTCGTTCCCGATGCACGTCGGCGTCCACCACCCGGACGTGCCGTTCGGGCTCGACGTACCCACGGTCGCCGAGGCGCTGCGGGAGTCGTTCGACGTCACCTTCGCCGCGGGCTGCGGCGTCACCGGCGGCACGGACGCCGATCTCGCCGAAGCCGTCGAGGTGGCCGCGGCGGCGGATGTCTGCGTCGCCGTGCTCGGCGACCGGGCGGGCCTGTTCGGAGGCGGCACGTCCGGCGAAGGCTGCGACGCCGCCGACCTGCGGCTGCCCGGCCGGCAGGAGGAGCTGCTCGAAGCGGTGCTGGCGACGGGCACGCCCGTGGTGCTGGTGCTGCTGTCCGGCCGGCCCTACGAGCTGTCGCGCCAGGTCGAGCGCCTGGCGGCCGTCGTGTGCGGGTTCTACCCCGGGGAAGAGGGCGCGGCGGCGCTCGCCGGGGTGCTCACCGGCCGGGTCGAGCCGTCCGGCCGCCTGCCGGTGAGCTTCCCGGCCGCCGGGGCGGCCCAGCCGTCGACCTACCTCGGCGCGGCGCTGGCCGCGCGCAGCGACGTCAGCTCGGTCGACCCCACGCCCCTGTTCCCGTTCGGCCACGGCCTCGCCTACCACCCGGCCACCTGGGTCTCCGTCACCGGCGCCACCGTGTGGCCGGCGGACGGTTCGTGCCGGGTGAGCGTGACGCTGCACAACCCCCACGGCACGGAGATCTCGGAAGTCGTGCAGGTCTACCTCCACGACCCGGTCGCCGAGGTCGCGCGCCCGCTGCGGCAGCTGATCGCCGCGCCGCGCGTGACGCTCCCGCCCGGGCAGACCCGCGTGGCGCACCTGGACCTGCACGCGGACCTCACGTCCTACACCGGCCGGGCCGGCGACCGGATCGTCGACACCGGGGCCGTGGAGCTGCGCGTGGGCCCGTCGAGCGCCGTAGCGCACACCGTGCTGGCGGTGCCGGTCACGGGATCGCGGCGCGTGGTGGGCTTCGACCGCGTGCTCCAGCCGCTGGTCACGGTGGTCCCGGGCTGACCATTCGCTGATAACTCGCTGAGAACTCCGGCAAACGGGACACTCCGCGGGCGCTCCCGGCGTTGAGCCAGGTGAACGACCCACCCTGAGGAGTGTGTGATGAGCCTGATCGGAACGCTGGTCGGGTACGTGCTGACCCTGTTCATCCTCGCGCTGATCGCGCGCATGATCCTGGACTGGACGCGCCTGGCGACCACCGGGCCGGTGTGGCTCGGAAAGGCGCGCTACTACAGCCACCGCGTGACCGAGCCCGTGATCGCGCCCGTGCGCCGCGTGCTGCGGCCCGTGCGCGCCGGCGGGCTGTCGATCGACCTCGCGTTCACCGTCGTGTTCTTCGCGGCGCTGATCGTGCGGTCGATCGCGTTCGCCCTGTGACGGCTGCCCCTCGCCGCCCGGGCGAGGGGCAGCACCTTTCCCGTGCGCGAAATCGGTCCGGATGCCGGGAAAACACCACCTTGTCCCGCTTCCTGGTACGGCTACCGATCGGAGGCCGGGGTGGGTGATAGTCGGCTGGTGACCCAGGTGCTCCCCGTTCTCCCGCAGACCGCCCCGCCGGACCCCGAGCCCGCCGCCGGCCGGGTGCTCTACCGCGACGCCGTGGTAGCTCCCCTGCTCGGCTACCGGCCGCTGCTGCTCGACCTGGCCGTGCCGGCCGGTCCGCCGCCGCCCACCGGGTGGCCGGTGGTGGTGTTCGTCCACGGCGGCGCGTTCGCCCTGGGTTCGCCCAAGCACGCGCCACTCGGCCGGTACCTCGCCCAACGGTTGCCCGCGGCCGGGTTCGCCGTGGGCCTGGTCCACTTCAGACACAGCCGCGAAGCGGTGTACCCGGCGCAGCTGCACGACGTGAAGGCCGCGGTGCGCTGGCTGCGGCACCACCACGCGACGCTCGCGCTGGACCCGGACCGGTTCGCCGCGTGGGGCCACGCCGCGGGCGGGCACCTCGCAGTGATGCTCGCCGTGACCGGCGGCCGGCCCGAGCTGGAAGGCGACGTCGGCGTGCTCGGCCCGGACTCCGGCGTGCAGGCGGCCGTGGCGTGGAGCCCGCCGTCGGACTTCACGCGGCTGCCGCCGCCCCCGCCGAGCTCACCGTTCCACGCCACCGGCGAAGACCCGCACGCGTGGCTGCTCGGCGGCGCGCCCGCGCAGCACCCGGCGCTCGCCGCCGCGGCCAGCCCGCTCACGCACGTGAGCGAGTCCGCCGCGCCGCTGCTGGTCGTGCACGGCACCGCCGACGACGTCGTGCCCATCACCCAGAGCGAAACCCTCGTCGCCACCTACTGGCAGGCCGGCGCCGACGCCGAGTTCGCGTGGCTCGAGGACGTCGGGCACGTCTACGGGCTCGGTACCCGCGAACGCATGACCACCCGGGGACTCGGCTTCCTGCGCGAACAGCTCGGTGCCCCGGGCGCAAGAGCCCGAGGCACCGACGGTAACTGAGAACTACAGCTGCACACCCCGCGACAGGGCACCGTCGACGACCAGGTTCGTCCCGGTGATGAACGACGCCTGCGGGCTCGCCAGCATGGTCACCGCGTACGCGATCTCTTCCGGCGTGCCCATGCGGCCCATCGGGTTGAGGCCGAGCGCGGTGTTGAACAGCTCCGGGTTACCGCTTTCGGTGCTGTGCCAGATGCCGCCCTCGAAGTAGGTGTTGCCGGGCGACACGGTGTTGGCGCGGATGCCCTTCGGGGCGAGCTGGAACGCCAGGCCCTGGATGTAGTGCACGACCGCGGCCTTCATCGTCCCGTAGGCGGGGGCGGCGAAGTCGATCTCACGCCCGGAAACGCTGGAGATCGCGATGATCGAGCCGGCGTCGCTGCGTTCCAGGTGCGGCAGCGCGGTCTCCGCGACGCGCACGGTGTGCATGAGGTCGACTTCGAAGCTGGCGCGCCAGTTCTCCTCGGTCGGGCCGATGGACAGGGCGCTGACGTTCGCCACCACGATGTCGAGGCCGCCGAGGTCGGTCGCGGCGCGCTCGACCCACGCGGTCAGCGCGTCGGCGTCGGCGACGTCCACCGCCTCGCCCGACACCGTCGCGCCGCCGTCGCGGAACTCCTTCTCCGTGGCGCGGACCTCGGATTCGGTGCGTGCGCAGAACGCCACCGCAGCGCCCTCGCCCGCGAGCGCGGCGACGACCGCGCGCCCGATCCCCTTGGTACCGCCGGTCACCAGGGCTTTGCGCCCGGCCAGCCGCAGATCCATGCGTTTTCCTCCTAGAGCTTCGCGGCCTGCTCGCGCAGGTACCGGTGCATTCCGCCGTAGGCCTCGCCCGTGGGCAGCAGGCGCTTGGCGATCTTGGTGACGGCGCTGTAGTTCGCGTCGACGACATTGGCCAGCGGGGCCTGGCTGATCTGCGTGAGCAGCTGGTAGGCGTCGAGCGGGTCGAGCCCGTAGAGCTCGCCGAGCCAGCCGATCATGCCGTGCTGACTGGAGCGCCACGCGTCCTCCAGCGGACGCGAGGACGCGACGACCACGTAGTTCTCGTCCTGCTCGATGCGCGGCCACACCGGCGCGCCGCCCTTGATCAGCTCCACGATCAGCGTCACGTTCATGGCGCCTTCCACGGCCGTGCCGCACGCCTCGCCCTCGCCCTGGCGGTAGTGCCCGTCGCCGACCGAGAACAACGCACCCGGCACGTTCACGCCGAGGTAACAGGTGGCACCCGCCTTCATCTCCGGCGTGTCCATGTTGCCGCCGAACATGTCCGGCACCAAGGAGGTGCGGACCTCCCGCCCGGCCGGCGCGACACCGACCGTGCCGAGCATCGGCTCCACCGGCAGGTCCACGCGGAAGTCGCCGCGCAGCGCCTCGAACACCACGACCTGCTTCTCGCGGTCGAGCTGGTAGATCCAGGTCAGCTCGGGCAGCGGCTCGTGCAGCATCGCCGTGCGGTCGGTGGCCGTCAGCCCGCCGAAGAACGGGATGGTCGCCGACGCCGCCCAGTCGCGCGCCGGTTCCAGGTCCACGAAGTGCAGCGCCAGTGTGTCACCGGGTTCCGCGCCGTCCACAAAGAACGGTCCCGTCTGCGGGTTGACCTCCCGCATGTCGAGCTTCTCACTCGGCTTGTCCGACGCGCTCTGCAACCGGCCGCTGAACGCGTCCTCGGTCCAGAGTTTCAACACCGTGCCGGGCTTCACCGTCCGGATCGGGGCGACCCCGCCGAAGGTCCACGCGTACTGCTCGCGCTCGGGGGTGAACTCGACGATCTCCACACTGGCTCCTCATGCCGAAGGCTGCACACGACCGGCCCCCCGCCGCGGTCGATCTTGCCCACCCGCGCGGCCGCGGGCAAGTCAGCGCGCCGGTGTGCGCGACGGGGTTAGCATGGAATGCCTGACGTGACGGGCAGACCCAACGCCGCGCCAAACCTGTTCACCGGAGAACGAGGAAGGCGGCCAGAAGATCATGGCGGGCAACAAGGCAGTCAGCTACGTGGGACCGGGTAAGGTCGAGGTCGAGACGATCGAGTATCCCGGGTTCGTGCTCAGGGACGGGCCGGGGGTGAACCCGGCGAACGTAGGCCGGGAAACCCAGCACGGTGTGATCCTGAAGAACGTCGCGACCAACATCTGCGGCTCCGACCAGCACATGGTCCGCGGCCGCACGACTGCACCGCAGGGGCTGGTGCTGGGCCACGAGATCACCGGAGAGGTGATCGAGACCGGCCGCGACGTGGAGTTTATCAAGGTGGGCGACCTGGTTTCGGTGCCCTTCAACATCGCGTGCGGACGCTGCCGCAACTGCAAGGAAGGCAAGACGGGCATCTGCCTGAACGTGAACCCGGACCGGCCGGGTTCGGCCTACGGCTACGTCGACATGGGCGGCTGGGTCGGCGGCCAGGCGGAGTACGTGATGGTGCCCTACGCGGACTGGAACCTGTTGAAATTCCCGGACCGCGACCAGGCGATGGAGAAGATCCTGGACCTCACGATGCTCTCGGACATCTTCCCGACCGGCTTCCACGGCTGCGTCACGGCGGGGGTCACGGTGGGGTCGACGGTCTACGTGGCGGGTGCCGGTCCGGTCGGGCTGGCCGCGGCCGCGTCGGCGCAGCTGCTCGGCGCCGCCGTGGTGGTCGTGGGTGACCTCAACGCCGAACGGCTCGCGCAGGCCCGCAGCTTCGGTTGTGAGACCGTGGACGTGTCGAAGGGCGACCCGAAGGACCAGCTCGCCGCCATCCTGGGCGAGCCGGAGGTCGACTGCGGTGTCGACGCCGTCGGGTTCGAGGCGCGCGGACACGGCAAGGAGTCGGCCACCGAGCACCCGGCGGAGGTGCTCAACTCCCTGATGGACCTCACCCGCGCCGGCGGGGCGCTGGGCATCCCCGGCCTGTACGTGACGGGTGACCCCGGGGCCGGCGACGAGGCGGCTCGCCAGGGCTCGCTGTCGATCCGGATCGGGCTGGGCTGGGCGAAGTCGCATTCGTTCACCACGGGCCAGTGCCCGGTGATGAAGTACCACCGGCAGCTGATGATG
This sequence comes from Amycolatopsis sp. NPDC047767, assembly GCF_040704195.1. Classification (NCBI taxonomy): domain Bacteria; kingdom Bacillati; phylum Actinomycetota; class Actinomycetes; order Pseudonocardiales; family Pseudonocardiaceae; genus Amycolatopsis; species Amycolatopsis sp. NPDC047767. The sequence continues at coordinate 103,428 of NZ_JBEYSJ010000019.1, read as the reverse complement.
GCGATCCTGCACGACCGGGTGCAGATCGCGAAGGCCGTGAACGCGACGCCGATCAGCCTCACCGACGCGCCACGCGGCTACCACGAGTTCGACCAGGGCGCGGCGCGCAAGTACGTGCTGGACCCGCACGGAATGCTCAACTGAGCACGGTTCCGGTGGAGTGGCGCTCTCGCCCGTGCCGCTCCACCGGCTCGGCTCAGACCTTGGCCAGGGCTTCGGCCTGGTCGGGCACGGGCTTTTCGAGAGCGGCGCCGTAGACGGCGATCTTCATCCGGATGTGCTCCTGGTGCCCGCGCAGCCGGTCGATCTGCTCGGCCACGCGCGTCTCGTGCTCCTGCAGCACGGCGAGGCGTTCGGCCTGGGTGCCGTCGCCCTCGCGCAGCAGCTCGACGTAGCGCAGCATCTCCGCGATCGGCATCTCGGTGTCGCGCAGGCAGCGCAGCAGGTGCAGGAACCGCAGGTCGTCCTCGGTGAAGCGGCGGCGCCCGCCCGCGGTGCGGCGGACGTCGCGCAGCAGGCCGATGCGTTCGTAGTAGCGCAGCGTGTCGATGCTGAAGCCGGTCCGGGCGGTCACTTCGGCGGGTGAGTAGGAATCCACCCGTCCAGACTCCCACCTGGAGCGCGCTCCAGGTCAAGCTCCAGGTCCGGGATCTCGGTCCGGGCTGCCACCTCAGGGGTGCTTGCGGTTCGTCGGCGAGCCGGTGGCGCCGGACCGCCGGCCGCGGTGCTCGACCGGCTCGCGGAGGTGAGCCCACCGGCGCCGCCCTTCCCGCATCCTTGCCCGGCTGCGGCGAAGGTCAGGCCTCGTCGCCGATTCGGTCCACTGTGGACGCCGGGCCGAACTCCGACTCGAAGCGCGCCAGCAGGTCGGCCAGCAGGGTGTTGAGGGCGGCCAGGCGGCCGGGTTCGAGAGCACCGGCGAAGAGGTCGCGTTCGTCGTCGGTGCGTTGTTTCGTGGCGGCGGCCCAGCGGGCGCGGCCCTTGCGGGTGAGGCGGATCGGGCGGCTGCGGCCGTCGGCGGCCGCGACGCGTTCGACCAGGCCCGCGCGGGCCAGGCGGTCGATCCGGACGCTGACGGTGCCCGAGGTGACGCCCAGCAGGTCACCGAGCTCCTTGGGCGTGAGCACGGGCGGCTCGCCGGAGCGGTGCAATGCCGAGAGGGCCTGCCAGTCGCCGGGGGTGAGGTCGTGGGCGGCGGCCGCGCGGCCCAGCACCTGCTCGAACTGCCGCGACAACCGCCCGATCCGCTGGCGCGCGGCCTCGACGTCCGCGTCGACCCCGGCGGGCATCACGCGCAGCCACGCCGCGAGGCCGGCGCCGACCGAGTCCTGGTCCACTGGACACTCCCTTGAGCCTCAAGGTAGTTTGGTTTGAGTATCAAGATACCGCGAATCGAGGAGACGGACATGAGCCGGGTCTGGTTCATCACGGGCACGAGCGCCGGTTTCGGGCGGGTGCTCGCCGAGGCGGTGCTCGCGCGGGGCGAGCGGGTCGTGGCCACCGCGCGCGACGTCGAGTCGGTGAAGGACTTCGCCGACCGGGCGCTCGTCGCGCGCCTCGACGTGACCGACCCCGCGTCGATCCACTCGGCCGTCGACGCCGCGCTCGCCGAGTACGGGCAGATCGACGTGCTCGTGAACAACGCGGGCCACGGCCTCATCGGCGCGATGGAGGAGCTCACCGACGAGCAGACGCGCAAGGTCATGGAGACCAACGTGTTCGGCGTGCTCGCCGTGACGCGCGCCGTGCTGCCCCACCTGCGGGCGCGGCGCAGCGGCCACATCGTGCAGCTGTCCTCCGTGGGCGGCGTCGTCGGCAACCCGGGCCACGCGATCTACGCGACGTCGAAGTTCGCGCTGGAAGGCATGTCCGAGGCCCTCGCCGGCGAGGTGGGGCTGCTCGGGATCCGCGTCAGCATCGTCGAGCCGGGCCCCTTCCGCACCGAGTTCGCCGGCCGCTCCATGACCTTCGCCGACCCGATCGCCGACTACGCCGACACCCCCGCCGGCCGCCTGCGCTCGCACTTCTCCGCGCAGGACGGGCACCAGCCCAACGACCCGGCCCGCGCCGCCGCGGCCATCCTGACGCTCGTCGACACCCCCGACGCACCACTGCGGCTGCCACTGGGGCCGGAAGCGGTCACGCGGATCCGGGCGAAGCTGGAGAAGCAGCTGGCGGACCTCGCGGAGTGGGAGGCCGTCGCACTGGACACGCGCTACCCGGACGCGTGAGCCGGTCCTTCCGCCGAGCCGCGTACTTCCGGTGAAAGCGATCGCCACCGGAATTGTCGGCGCCGGGCGCTACCGTGCCCGGCGTGACGATTCTGGGGTTCTGTGAGGACGACGAGTACCTGCCCGAATACGGGACCGTTGTGGTGCGTGACGTGTACCGCGAGGACCGTTTGCCCTCGCTGGGCAACGAGCTGCTCGGCGAGCTCGCGACCAACGCGTTGTCCGGCACGATCGCGACGGCGGGCGACGGATGGCTGCACGGCACGGTCGGCGATCCTGCCAAACGGTTCGCTGGGAAGCGCACGACGAGCCACCCGACGTACGGCTCGGGGACTGGGAAGACATCGTCGAGACGCCGTTTCACAGCCGCTCGGGGGTCGTGGACCTGGGAACGCTGACGGGTGGGACCTTCGGCGACGAACTGAGTCTCGGTGCGAAGGGGCTCTTTCGCGTCCGGGTGTGCCGCAAGGCCGCGGACGACGGAGAAGAAGGAGACGTCTGGCTGATCCAGTCCTGGCCGGCGCCGGGCACGCCGGAGGCACCGCGGTGGCTCAAGCGCACGCGTGCGGCGGTTCACCCGGCGAACCCGGGGTGGCAGCAGGTGCTCGGTTACCACGTCATCGAGGTGTCGTGGTTCTTCACCCTCGCAGGCATGCAGCGCCCGGACGGCTGGCTCGACGAACCGCTGCCCGACGAGCCGCGGCCGTCGGCCGGGGTGTGCGCCCAGCTGGGTGTCGATCCGCCGCGCACGCGCCGGGACGCGATCCCGTTGCTGGTCGCCGCGGGGCTGATCGTGGACGACGGTGCCGGACGATTCTCCCCGGGCACGCCACGGCGGGCCACGGAAGCGCTCGACTTACCAGGTGAACTGGCGGCCCGGGTGGATGCCGACGCAGTGCGCAGCGCGTACATCTGGCTCGCCGCCGATGTCACCGGCATCGCCGCCTGGTCGAATCCGGCGCGCATCGAGGACCTGGCCGCGTTGCTGGCTGTCCCTGGGGAAACGATCGAACCGCTACTCGAGTACGCGGCCGAAGACAACCTGATCCAACGGGGAAACGGCACTGTCACAGCGCTTCCTCGCCCGCCGTTGTGAACCGCGCCGGTACCGCGGGTGGCCCCCCGGTGCGTTCGCAGGGCGGAACCGGTGACCGTGGCCGGTGCTCCGCCGCGTGCGGGGTTCATCGCCGCCGATGGCACGGTCGTCGTGTGGCGCGCAGGGGAACCTGTCGTCTTGGGCCGGGTCGACAGCGACTGCCGCTACCGCGCGTTCGAGACCCCGGCAGGCATCTACGTCGCCGCCTCCGCCGGGCAAGGACAACTGATGACCTGGGCCGGGGCCGGGGGCCGGCTTCCGGTGGACCTGGGTTTCCAGCCCGTTCGCAGCGCAGACGGACGGCACTTGGCCAGAGTGCAGACGCACACCGGCCGGCGCCGTCTACTTCTCCACCAGATCGGGCGGAGCGGCGTTCACCACCTCTCGCTGGGTTCCGGGCCGGGAACCCGTGGCTCTCGCCTCGCCGGTGCATCGACTCGATCCGCTGTCGGGCACCGACCTGCGCGAAGACGCGCAAGGATTGGCGGTGTTCACCGCGTCGGGCGAGCGGCGGCGGAGGGTGGACACCGCGCGCGGCCGCTTCGTCCCGGGTGGCGCGAGCATGTATTCGTTCCGGCACAACCCGCTCACTTTGATGGTGCTCGACCTGACCACCGGGACCATCACCGAACACCCGCTCCCCGAGGGCTGCGAGGTCGGCGAAATCCCGCCGACCGCCCCGATCTGGGAAACCCCCGACACGCTCGTCTTCTGCCAGCCGCACCACGCGTCGACCCGCCGCATCATCCGGTGGCACCTGCGGCGAGAGGCGTTCGAGCACTTCGACCTGCCCGAGATCGCGGGGTACCGGCCGTTCCTGATCGAACCGACGCTCGCCTGATCGAGGGCCTCGCCCCGACGCCGACCCCAGATCACCCGGCCAGAAGCATGATCACGATCCGAACCACCATCGGGCAGAGCGACGTCGACCCCGGACGCGTGAGTCAGAACCGGTAGCGCAGCACGCACGTCCCCCGTCGCGACAAGGCTGTGCTGCGGGCCGCCAGGCGCGTGAACCAGCGCAGCGCGAGCGGCTGCAACGCGACCTCGGGCGCGCGGGAAGCGAACTGCTCGCCGGCCAGCTCCAGTTTCGGCACCCAGCGCTGCGGGTCGCGCGGGTCGTCGAAGCCGGGGTTGGCCACGACGCCTGCGATGGAACCGGTGCCGCGGTAGTGCTTGATGGCCCAGACGTGGAAGCGCGTGTAGCTGTTGAACGCGATCTCGCCCGTCGGGAAGCGGCCGGCGATCCCGGCGAGCAGGGCGACGAACGCGTCCTGGGGCAGGAAGGCGACGAGCCCGTCGGCGACCGCGACGGCGGGCCGGCCGGCCGGGATCCGGTCGAGCCACGCCGGGTCGGTGAGGTCGGCGGCCACCAGGTGGGCGTTCGCGGGCCGGGGCAGGAGCCGTTCGCGCACGGAGACGACGGCGGGCAGGTCGAGGTCGTACCAGTCCACTGTGGACGGCGGCTGCACGCGTTCGATCCGGCCGTCGAGCCCGCAGGCCAGCTCCAGCACCACGGCGTCGGGGTGCCGGCCGACGAAGGAGCGCACCACGTCGTCGAGCATCCGCGAGCGCACGGCGATGTCGAACACCTGGCTCTTCACCAACGGCCCCGCGGCGGGGTCGTGGCCGAGTGCCGCCACGACACCCGAGGCCGTCGGGTCGTCGAGCACCGGGCGGGGCGCGCGGGCGTCGAGCGCGCGGCCGTCGAGCGTGAGGAACAGGCTGTTCTCCACCGCGGTGAACGCCGTCGTGTCCATGGTGACCCCCTTTTCCCGATCGGGAAACTGCGACTGTCCGCCGGGGTCCGTCAACCCGGGTTTTCCTTGTGTTGCAATGGCTGTCACGAGTGCAACGACCGGCCTGCGTTGCAATGACGGCGTACGCTCGGGGGCATGCCGGGAAGCCGCCTGACCCACGAGGACCGTCGAGCCGTCGCCGAGGGGCTGACCGCCGGGCTCGCCTACGCCGAGATCGCGCGGCTGCTCGGCCGGCCGACGTCGACCGTGAGCCGGGAGGTCCGGCGCAACGGCGGCCCGCGCGGCTACCGGGCCGACCACGCCCAGGAGGCCACGCACGAGCGCGGCCGGCGCGTGCCCGCGGGCGCGCCGGCGGCGACCGGCTTCGAGGAGCGGTTCACGGAGATGATGGTCCACACCGGACTCCCCCGTATGCCCGCCCGCGTGCTCGCCGCGCTGCTGACCAGCGACCGGCGCGCCCTCTCCGCGGCGGACCTCGTGGCGCGCGTGCGGGTGAGCCCCGCGTCGGTGTCGAAGGCGATCGCGTACCTGGAGCAGCTTGAGCTGGTCCGCCGAGTCAGCGAGCCCGGCAGTCGCGAGCACTACCGCGTCGACGACGACGCGTGGTACCGCTCGTGCCGGCGCGAAGCCGACGTCTGCACCGCGTGGGCCACCTCGGCGCGCGAAGGCGCCGGCCTGCTGGCCGGCTCCCCCGCCGCCGCGCGGCTGGCCGCGATGGGCGACTACTTCGACCACGTCGGGCGCGACCTCGCCGACTCGGCCGAGCGGTGGCGGCACGTCTTCGCCGCCGGGTGAGTCAGGACGCGGCGGACAGCCCGCCGTCGATGGTGACGATGGTGCCGCTGATGTAGTCGGCGCGGCCCGAGGCAAGGAACGCCACCAGGTCGGCGACCTCGCCCGGCTCGGCGACGCGGCGCGAGGGCAGCGCGGCGAAGCTCGCGTCGACGTCTTCATTGGCGGCGCGCATGGTGGTGATCCGCTCGGTCGCGACCGGGCCGGGGTTCACGCCGACCACGCGCACGCCGTCGCGCGGGCCCTCGGCGCCGAGCGCGCGCGTGAAGGCCATCAGCGCCGCGTTGCCCGCGCCGCCGGCGATGTACTCCGGCTTGGGCCGCTCGCCGCCGGCGCCGATCACGTTGACGATCACGCCGCGGCCCTGCGCGCGCAGCCGCGCGTAGACGAGCCGGGTGAGGTCGACGTAGCCGAACACCTTGAGGTCCCACGCGTGCCGCCACCGGTCGGCACCGACCTGGTCGAGCGTGCCGGCGGGGATGTCGCCGGCGTTGTTCACGAGGATGTCGGCGTCGGCCGTGGCCTCGGCGAGCCGTTCGAGATCGGCGGTTTCCCGCAGGTCGACGACGTGCACGGTCACCTCGACCCCGTGCGCCTCCCGCAGCTTCCGAGCGAGGGCTTCGAGGGCCTCACCGCTGCGCGCGGCCAGGTGCAGGTGGCTGCCCTCGGCGGCCAGCACCTCGGCCACGGCCGCGCCGATGCCCTTCGACGCGCCGGTCACCAGGGCACGCCTGCCGCGGAGTTTCAGGTCCATCGGTGGTCCTCACGATCTTCGGGGTGGTTCCCAGTCTGCCGAAGATCGCCGGCGGGCCGCCATGTCTCGTGGGTCTCAGGGCAGGGGTCTCAGGGCAGCGTGTCCAGGAACGGCGCGTGCGCGTTCTGGAACGCCCAGCCCGAGAAGTGGTCCCAGTTGATCGACCATGTCATCAGCCCCCGCAGCCCCGGCACGGTCCCGCCGCGCAGGGTGTAGCCGCCGCAGCCGGTGCCCTTCGTGAGGCAGGTCAGGGCGGTCTGCACGTCGGCCGGGGCGGTGTAGCCGTTGCCCGCGTTGACGGTCGCCGGCACGCCCAGGGCGATCTGGTCGTCGCGCAGGCCCGGGAAGAACGCGCCGCCGGCGACGGTGAAGCCGGCTTTGAGCATGTCGGTCATGGCGATGTGGAAGTCGGCGCCGCCCATCGTGTGGTACTGGTTGTCCAGCCCCATGACCGGCCCGGAGTTGTAGTCCTGGACGTGCAGCACGGTCAGCGAGTCGCGCAGGGCGTTGATCACCGGCAGGTACGCGCCGGTGCGCTGGTCGCCGGCCGAGGAGCCGCCGTAGAACTGGTAGCCGACCTGCACGAAGAACGTCTCGGGCGCCATCGTGAGCACGAACCCGCTGCCGTAGCGGGCTTTCAGCGTCTTGAGCGCGGAGATCAGGTTGACCACGACGGGGGTGGTCGGGTTGCGGAAGTCGGTGTCGCCCGCGTTCAGCGACAGCGAGTGGCCTTCGAAGTCGACGTCGAGGCCGTCGAGGCCGTACTTGTCGATGATCGCGGAGACCGAGCTGACGAACGCGTCGCGGGCGGCCGTGGTGGTGAGCTGCACCTGGCCCTTCTCGCCGCCGATGGAGATGAGCACCTTCTTGCCCTGCGCCTGCTTCGCGCGGATCGCCGCGATGAAGTCGGCGTCGCTCTCCACGCCCGCGCATTCGGTCGCCGGGCAGCGGTTGAAGCGGATGTCGCCGGACGTCGGCGTGGTCGGCTCGCCGAACGCGAGGTCGATGATGTCCCACGCGTCGGGCACGTCGGCCATGCGCACGTAGCCGGAGCCGTTGGCGAAGCTGGCGTGCAGGTAGCCGATGAGGGCGTGCTCCGGCAGGCCGGCGTTGGTGCAGCCGCCGGTGGACCCGGACACGGTGGCGCTGCGCGGCGACTCCCCCGCCGTGTTGTAGGCGGCGACGGCGTAGCTGTGCGTGGTGCACGGCGAAAGGCCGGTGAGCGTCGCCGAGGTGCCGGTGACGGTGGCGCGCAGCGTGCCGTCCTCGTAGACGCGGTAGCCGGTCACCGTGCCCGCCGGCGCGGTCCACGTCAGGCCGATCGACGTGCTGGTGACCGCACCGAGTTTCGGCACCGTCGGAGCGCTCGGCGCGCCGGGGGTCCCGCCGCCCGGGCCGTCGAGGCTGACGTCGTCGGCGTAGTAGGTGCCGCCGCCGTACCAGCCGTGCAGGTAGAGCTGCGCCGACGTCTGGCTCGCACCCGTGGTGAACGACAGCGCCAGCCGCGTGTAGTCACCCGAGCCCGCCCAGGTCGAGGGCCCTCCGGTGACCCCCAGGTACACCGGATTGCCCCGCACCCACGCCTCCACGGCGTACGTCGTGTTCGGCCACACGGACACCGTCTGGCTGCACTGCCCGGTGTCGCTCGCGGACGCGGTCACGGCCAGCGCCCCCGCCCCCGAACGCACCGGCGAGGCCACCGTCGCCGCCCCGCCCGCACACTCCCACCCGGCCGTCGACCCGGCGTCGAACCCGGGGTTGACCAGCAGGTTCGCGGCCCCGGCACTGCCGGGCACGGCCACGAGCCCACCCAGCGCCACGGCGAACGCGGCCAGGAACACGGACAGTCGGGAACGCCTCATCGCGCACCTCCGGCTTCGGCGGGGAGGTGCTCATTGTCTGGACCAATGTGTGAAATGTCCAGACCACTTCCCGAAGCCCACCCGGACGCCGAGCCACGGCCAGGGCTTCCCCTCGCGAAGGGGGCTAGGTAGAGTTCTTGCATGGCCGGTCCGCGGATGACCCTCCCGACCCAGCTGGTGCTCCACGCGCTGCTGCGGGAGCCCACCCAGGAGCTCTACGGGCTCGAGATCTGCGCTGCCGCCGGGTTGCCCAGCGGCACGATCCACCCGATCCTTGCGCGCCTTGAGAAGGCGGGCTGGCTGCGGTCGCGGTGGGAGGAAGCGGATCCGGCGGAGGCGGGCCGGCCGCGGCGGCGCTACTACCGGCTCGACCCCGACGGTCTCGAGGCCGTGCGGGAAGCGTTGCACCGCGCGGAAACCTCGGCGCGCGCGTTGACGCGGCTGCGCCCGGGCCTGGCGGGGGACGCGCGGTGAACCCGCCGCTCGACTTGCTGCTCGGCCTGGACCGCATGCTTGGCCGGACCCACGATCGCGTCGCGGCCACGCTGCTGCCCCACCTGAGCAGCTCGTTCCGTACCGTCGACCTGCCGCTCGTCGGCGGGCTTCTCGCCGACCTGTGCCGCGAGCTCGACGTGACGGGCGACCTCGCGAGCGCCGCCGAGCTGGGGCCGGCGCTCGGCAACGCCCGCGCCTACGCGTGGCGCGCGCTGGCACTGGTCGGCGACGGCACCGGCCGCGACGACCACGACCTCGCGCGCCGCTGCGTGATCGAGGTGGTGGACCAGCTCGACGCGGCGCGCAGGGACGTCGTCACCGTGCTCTCCGACCACGGGTTCGGCTCGCGGCGTCCCCGCTGGCACGGGTGGGCGGGGCCGGCGGCGAGCCCGGCGCAGGTGATCGCGTTCTCCCGCGTGACGGCCACGTGCGCGGCGGCGCTGCTGCCGGCCGGGAGCCGGGCCGAGTACGCCGAGCTGTTCCTCTCGGAGCTGCACGACCTCGCCGAAGCGCGCAGCGGCCGGTGGGCCCAGGTGCGCTACGCCTGCCGGGTGCTCCTGAGCGCACCCCGGCTGCGGCGGGCGCTGGGCTGAGCCCGGCGGGTCGGCGGTGACACCGGTGAGCGGGCGAAATAGGCTGAGCCCCGTCCGGAAGTTCACGAACGGAGAGTGCCGGCTGATGTCCGACAGCTACACCGCAGCGATCGTCCACTCGCCCGAGGCCGGGGTGCGGCTGCGCCCCGAGGGAGGCGAGCTGCCGACGGACGCGAACGACGTCAACCTGCTCGGCATGGCCATCGCGCTGGCGCTCGGGCGGGCCGGGTACGAGCACCACCCCGAGCCGCGCGACCCGCAGTTGCAGACGCTCGACGCGCTCATCGCCGGCGACACCGTGATGCCGTGGCGCCAGCCCGGCGACGCGACCGACGAGCAGCAGCTCACGTGCACCCGTGGCGCCGGCGGCGCGTGGCGCTGCGAGGTCAAGCAGGCCTGAGCGCCGGTTCCCCGACCCTGAGGCCCGTCTCCGCGCCGGCAGGGTCAAAACGGGCCGCGTTGCTGCCCGCTCTCCCGGCAAGCCCTGTCCCCAATGGTCTGGACCTGTTAGCGTCCGGCGGTCTTCTTCCCCCGTCGAAGGGAAAACGATCGTGCTGAGACGTCTGGTCACGGCTGGGGCCGGGGTGGCCCTGGTGCTCGCCTCCCTCGCAGCGCCGGCGACGGCGACCACACCTGCTCCCACCCCGGCCGCGGCGAATCACCGGCCGGACCACAAGGTCATGGCCTACTTCGCCGACTGGGACGTGTACGCCCGCAACTACCACGTCAAGGACATCGAGACCTCCGGCTCCGCCGCGAAGCTCACCCACATCAACTACGCGTTCGGCACCGTCACGGCCGGCCAGTGCGCGTTCGGCGACGAGTGGGCCGACGCCGATCAGCCCTACGACGCCGCCACGAGCGTGACCGGCCAGGCCGACAGCGCCGAGCCCGGCGCGTTGCACGGCAGCTTCAACCAGCTGCTGCAGCTCAAGAAGCTGCACCCGAACCTGAAGATCCTGTGGTCGTTCGGCGGCTGGACCTTCTCCCCCGGCTTCACCGAGGCCGCGAAAGACCCCGCGAAGTTCGCGGACTCCTGCTACGCCCTGGTGAACGACCCGCGCTGGGCCGGGCTCTTCGACGGCATCGACGTGGACTGGGAGTACCCCAACGCCTGCGGCCTCGAGTGCGACGCCAGCGGCCCCGACGCCTTCACCGAGGTCGTCCGGGCCCTGCGCGCCAGGTTCGGCAAGCAGCTCGTGACCGCGGCGATCACCGCGGACGGCACGCCCGGCGGCAAGATCGACGCCACCGACTACGCGGGCGCGAGCCGTTACCTCGACTGGTACAACGTGATGACCTACGACTACTTCGTCGCCGGCGCCTCCCCGGCCGGTCCCACCGCGCCGCATTCGCCGCTGCGCTCGTACCACGGCATCCCCACCGCGGGGTTCTACGCGGACGCCGCGATCCAGAAGCTGCGCCGCGACGGCGTGCCGCCGGCGAAACTGTTGCTGGGCCTCGGGTTCTACGGCCGCGGCTGGGACGGTGTCACGCAGAAGCAGCCCGGCGGCACGGCGACCGGCCCGGTGAAGGGCACCACCACGGGTGAGGACGGCGTGGAGGACTACAAGGTCCTCAAGACCACGTGCCCGTCCAACGGCCTCATCGCCGGCACCGCCTACGCGAAGTGCGGCTCGCAGTGGTGGAGCTACGACACTCCCGCGACGGCGTCGGCCAAGGCCGGTTACGCGAAGTCGCAGGGGCTCGGCGGCGTGTTCGCGTGGGAGCTCTCCGGCGACACCACGAACGCCGAACTCCTCTCCGCGATCTCCCGCTGATCTCCGCCGGGGCCCGGGCCGCGAGCCCGGGCCCCGGTGAAAAGCCCGTCGTTGTCCGGTTCGGGCCGCTCTGCGAATACTGGGTGATGCCCGAAGACCCCGCCGAAGCCATGGCGGCGCGCGTGTTCGACGCCGCCGTCGCGACTTCCGACGTCATCGCCATCGCGCTCGGCGACCGCCTCGGCTACTACCGCTCCCTCGCCGGCGGCGACCGCACGCCCGCCCAGCTCGCGGAGTCGACCGGCACCGACGAGCGGTGCGCCCGCGAATGGCTCGAACAGCAGGCGGTGTCGGGGTTCCTGGAGGTCACCGGTACCGAGACCGAACGGCACTACCGCTTCGCCCCGGGCGCCGAGACCGTGCTCGCCGACCAGGACGCGCTCGCCTACCTCAGCCCGCTCGCGCGCCAGCTCGTGAGCGCCGCCGGGCACGTGCCCGAGGTCGCGGAGGCGTTCCGCACCGGCCACGGCTTCCCGTGGGCCGGCTACGGCGCCGACATGCGCGAATCCCAGGCGGCGCTCAACCGTCCGGGTTTCCTGCACCTGCTGGCGCACCAATGGCTGCCCGCGATGCCCGACGTGCTCGCGCGCCTGGCCGACGGGCCGTCGCGTGTCGCCGACATCGGCTGCGGCGGCGGCTGGGCCGCGATCGCGCTGGCGCGCGCGTTCCCCCAGACGCACGTCGACGCGTACGACCTCGACCAAGCGTCGGTGGAGCTCGCCCGGACCAACGTCGCCGAAGCCGGCCTCACCGACCGGATCACCGTGCACCGCCAGGACATCGGCACGGTCGAGGCCGAGCCGTACGACCTCGTGATGGCCTTCGAATGCCTCCACGACCTGCCCTACCCCGTCCGCGCGCTCGCGGCGATGCGCGGCCTCGGCGGGCCGGTGCTCGTGGCCGACATGAAGGTCGCCGACGAGTTCACCGCGCCCGGCGACGCCGTCGAGCGGCTGATGTACGGCTTCAGCGTGGCGATCTGCCTGCCCGACAGCATGAGCAGCACGGGCTCGGCCGCCACCGGCACCGCGATCCGCCGCTCGACCGTCGAGGCGTACGCCCGCGAAGCCGGGTTCGCCCGCATCGAGACCCTGCCGATCGACCACGACATGTGGCGCTTCTACCGGCTGGGCTGAGTGCTCACTGGATGCGCCGCTCCACGCCCGCCCAGGCCTTCTCGCGCAGCACGTATTTCTGGATCTTCCCGGTCGAGGTCTTCGGCAGGTCCCCGAACGTCACGGACTTCGGCGCCTTGAACCGCGCCAGCCGCTCGCGCACGAACTCGACGATCTCCGCCTCCGTGGCGCTCGCGCCGTCGCGCAAGGTCACGTACGCGGCCGGCACCTCGCCCCAGCGCTCGTCCGGCACGGCGACCACGGCCACCTCCAGCACGGCCGGGTGCTCGGCGATCGCCTGCTCCACCTCCACCGACGCGATGTTCTCGCCGCCGGAGATGATCACGTCCTTGCTGCGGTCGCGCAGCTCGACGTAGCCGTCCGGGTGCACCACGCCGAGGTCGCCGGTGCGGAACCACCCGTCGGGCACGGCGGCGCGCGTCGCTTCGGGGTCGTCGAGGTAGCCGAGCATGACGTTGTTGCCGCGCAAGGCGATCTGGCCGACGGTGGCGCCGTCGGCGGGCACGTCGGTGCCGTCGTCGGCGATCACGCGGGCGGTGCAGGAGATCATGTTGCCCACGCCCTGGCGGGCCTTGAGCCGCGCCTGCTCCTGCTCGTCCAGCGCGTTCCACTCGGGACGCCAGTCGCAGATCATCGCCGGGCCGTAGGTCTCGGTCAGGCCGTAGAGGTGCGTCACGTCGAAGCCGAGCTCGCTCATGCGGCGCAGGATCGCGGGCGACGGCGGCGCTCCCCCGGTGGCGACCCGCACCGTCGTCTCGACCGGCGCCGCTTCCGGGGCGTAGGCGAGCATCGACAGCACGGTCGGCGCGCCGTTGAGGTGCGTGACGCCCTGCTCGCGGATCAGCTGCCACACGCGGGCGGGCTCGACCTTCGGCAGGCACACGTGCGTGGCCGCGGCCGCGGTGACCGCCCACGGGAAGCACCAGCCGTTGCAGTGGAACATCGGCAGCGTCCACAGGTGCACGGCCGAGGGCGAGAGGCCCGTGTGGCCGACCATCGCCAGCGCCTGCAGGTACGCGCCGCGATGGCTGTAGAGCACGCCTTTCGGCCGGCCGGTGGTGCCGGAGGTGTAGTTGATCGACAGCACGGACCGCTCGTCGTCGGGCGTGATCGCCAGCGGCTCGGCGGCCGCCAGCAGCCGCTCGTACTCCTCGCCCGCGCGGATCCGGCGTGGCGCGGGCCCGGGCAGCAACGCGATGGCGTGTTCGACCAGCTCGTCGAACACCGGGTCGTGCACCAGCACCGCCGCTTTCGCGTGCTCCAGGATGTAGGCCACCTCGCGCGCCGCGAGCCGCGTGTTCACCGCGACGAGCGGCACGCCCGCCCACGGCACGCCGAAGTTGGCTTCCAGCAGCACGTGGGTGTTGGGCGCGAGCACGGCCACCGGCCGCCCGTCCGCGAGCGGCGCCAGCGCCCCGGCGAGCCGGCGGCACCGCTCGTGCAGCTCGGCGTAGGTCCAGCGGTCCTCACCGTCGACCACGGCGATCCGGTCCCCGTGCGCGGCCGCGGCGCGGTCGAGGTAGGCGGTCGGGGTGAGCGGCTCGTACGACAGGGTGCTGATGGAGTCCACGGATTCCTCTCCCGGCTTCGGCGACGGTGCCGCTGCAGAGAATAGGCCGCACTCAGCCCCCGAAACCGGGAATGTGAGGCACCAGCGACTCCGGCGGCGGCCCGGGCGGCCCCGAGACCAGCTGCACCACGGCCCCGGCCGCCGACGCCCCCGTCAGCCGCACCGCGAGCACCCCCGTCTGCGCCTGCGGCCGCGGCACGTCCCCCGAGTAGCACGCCGAGCCGCCCCCGCCTTGGAAGAACGTCGAGACGCAGCCCGTGGTCAGGTTCCCGGAGCCGCTGCCGTGGGCGCTCCTGACCTCGTAGTCCACCCCGCCGGGCCCGATGCGGGTGATCGCCACCGTGTCGACGTCCCCGCGCCCGCCGGCCGGAAGGCCGACCGGCTTCGTGACGAGGACTTCGCAGTTGCCGTCGGCGCAGGCCGCGTAGTCGCGCCCGTCGGCCGCGCCCGGCAGGTCCCCACCGGCGGGGTGTGCGTGGCCGGTCGTGCCGGTGCTGCAGCCGGTGACCGCCAGCAGAAGCACCGGGGTGAGCCACTTGCGGTCCATGGGCTGTTCCTCCCTCGCTCGTGTCGGGGGAAGGTAACGCCGCTATGGCGGGAGGGGTCCCGGTCCACTGGACCGGAACCCCTTCTCGGGCGCGTGACAACTTTCGCGCGCCAGGGTCGGGCCAGGCCGTCGGAGTTCGTCAGCCTGAAGTCGCGCTTTCCTGCTCGGCACGGCCCGGGAGCAAGTTGCCACTGCGACAGCGAAGGGGGCCCCGGTTCGCAATGGCCCGGGACCCGTCCTCGTACGCGTGACAACGTTCTCGCGCCGGAGTCGAGCCAGGCCGGCGGAGGCCGTCAGCCTGAAGTCACGTCTTCCTGCTCGGCACGGCCCAGGAGGAAGTTGCCACCGCGACAGCGAAGGGGCCCCGGTTCGCAATCGACCGGGACCCCCTTCTCGGGCGCGTGACAACGTTCTCGCACCGGGGCCGAGCCAGGCCGTCGGAGGCCGTCCGCCCGAAGTCACGTCTTCCTGCTCGGCACGGCCCAGGAGCAAGTTGCCACCGCGACAGCGAAGGGGCCCCGGTTCGCAATCGACCGGGACCCCTCCTTGCGTGCTTGCGGTCAGCCGACCGGGCCGTTGACCGGGGTCACGGTGACGTCGTGCTGCTGGCCGGTCTGGTCCACCACGGTGACGGTGAGCTTGTCGCCCGGGTGGTGGGTGTCCATGAGGGTGGTGAGGGCGGTCGCCGAGTCGACGGTCTTGCCGTCGACGGCGGTGATCACGTCGCCGCCCGTGAGGCCGGCCGAGGCGGCGGGGCCGCCCGCGACGACGTCCTGGATCTGCGCGCCGGTCGAGCTGCCCTGGGACTGGTCCGGGCCACCCTGGGACTGGCCCTGGCCGAACCCGCCGGGCGCCTGCTGTGGCTGGCCGGCGTCGCTCACCGACACGCCGAGGAACGCGCTCTGTCCGATGTGGACGGAGTCGGACGACTTGCCGCCGATGATCTGGTGGGCCAGGTCGATCGCCTGGTTGATCGGGACCGCGAAGCCCTGGTGGCCGCTCGAGGCGCCCTGCTGGCCGCTGCCGTCGCCGAGGCCGCCCTGGCCCTGGCCCGGATCGCCCTGGCCCAGACCGCCCTGACCCTGGCCGAGACCGCCGAGGCCACCCAGGCCGCCCTGACCTTGCCCGAGACCGCCTTGCCCGAGACCACCCTGCCCCAGGCCGCCCTGACCCTGACCGAGCCCGCCGCGACCGCGGCCGAGACCGCCCTGGCCCTGGCCGCCGTTGAACTGGAAGCCCTGAGACGCGGCGGTGTCGACGCCGATGACCTGGCCGTTGGCGTTGACCAGCGGGCCGCCGGAGTCGCCGGACTGGATGTCGGCGTCGACCTGAATCAGGCCGGTGAGCTGCTCCGACGAGCTGGCCGACTCGTCCGACGCGGTGATCGACTGGTTCAGCGCCGTCACCTTGCCGGCCGCCACGGCCGGGGTGCCGCCGGCGCCGCCGGCGTTGCCGATGCCGACCACGGCGTCGCCGACCGCGACCGCGGACGAGTTGCCGAGCGTCGCGGTCTTCAGGCCGGAGGCGCCGTTGAGCTTGATCACCGCGATGTCGTGGCTGCGGTCGTAGCCGAGCACGGAGGCGGTGTAGGTCTTGCCGTCGCCGATGTCGGTCACCTTGATGCTGGTGGCGCCTTCGACGACGTGGTTGTTGGTGAGGATCTCGCCGTCCGAGGTCAGCACGATGCCGGTGCCCGCCGCGGCGGCGCTCTGGTAACCGAGCTCGGTGTTCACGTCGACCAGGCCCGGGTCGACCTTCGTCGCGATCCCGTTGGGGTCGATCGACGTGCTCGACGTGCCCCCGGGAGGCGCCACGGACCCGAAGTTCTGGTTGCCCGACGCGGAATCCGAGCCCGGCGTCCACACGAAGTGCCCGATGCCGAGGCCGAGCACGACCGAAAGCCCGATGGCGCCGACGGCGATCGCCGCGCTGCGCATCGGCCGCGGCGGCCGGTGGTACGGCGTCTGCGGGAACTGCTGGGTGCCCGGGTGACCCCACGCGCCCTGCGGTGCCCAGCCCTGGTTGTAGCCGTCGTACGGGCCGTAGTGGCCCTGTTGTCCCGGGGTGCCTTGCCGGCCCGCCGCGTCCGGCTGTCCGTACTGCCCGTACGCGCCCGGCTGGGCCTGGTCACCGTGTCCGTACGGCCACCCACCGGTCGACCCCGGCTCCTGTTCGCTCATGTTCCCGCTCCAGCCTCGTCCCGCTCCTGGCTACCGCCTCGGCCAGAACACACCCCGTACCTGAGATTTTCCTTGCCGGGCTCCGTGGGAAACCTGTGGAGTTTCCCCAGGTTCGGTCGCGGATCGGGTGATTCCTCCCGCCGGCGCCCAAATCGGACTCGCCTGGTGGCCACGTGCGGCGGTGGTTACCGTCGGGGGCATGGGTGAGCTGATCGAGGACGAGGCACAGCGCGCGGCGCGGCTGCTGGACGCGCAGGCCAAGGCCGTCGAGCTGTTCGACGAGGTCGAGCGGCGCGGGTTGCTCGCGCCCGGCGTGCGCGAGACGGAGGCGAGCAACGCGCTGCGCGACCTCGCGGCGGAGCTGTTCGGCGTGGACCGCTACTGGCACAAGCGGATCGTGCGCGCGGGCGAGAACACTCTGCGGCCGTACCGGGAGAACCCGCCCGACCGCGTGATCGCCGAGGACGACATCGTCTTCGTGGACTTCGGGCCGATCTTCGAGGAGTTCGAGGCCGACTTCGGGCGGACGTTCGTGCTCGGCGACGACCCCGTGAAGCTGCGGCTGCGCGACAGCCTGCCCGTGGTGTGGCAGGCCGGGCGCGAGTACTTCGAGGCACACCCGGACGTGACCGGCGCCGAGCTGTACGAGCACGTCACCAAGCTCGCCGCCGAGGCCGGCTGGGAGTTCGGCGGCGCGCACTCCGGGCACCTCGTGGGCCAGTTCCCGCACGAGACGATCGACGGCGAGCGGATCGAGTCCTACATCGCGCCGGGCAGCGACCGGCCGATGCGCCGGCCGGACCGCAACGGGCAGACGTCGCACTGGATCCTCGAGGTCCACCTCGTCGACCGCGAACGGCGGATCGGCGGGTTCTTCGAGGAGCTGCTCGACCTCGGCCACGAGCGGTCCGGCGGCGGCTCCGACTAGACAGCGGCGGGTTTCGCGGCCAGCCAGGAGAGCTTGCCGAGCCTCGGCTGCAGCACCGTGTCCACACTCCACACGGATCCGGCGGCCGCGTAGTACAGGCCGAGCGAGGCGAAGATGTAGCCGACGGACGGTCCGAGGTCCGTCATGCCCGGCGCGTCCCACGGCAGGTGGAAGCCCTCCGCCGCCGACCAGATGCCGAACGAGAACACCGCGCTCCCGATGAACACGAGGTTCGAGAACGCCCCGAAGATCAGCCCGAGCGCGATCAGCGTCTCGATCACGGCGGTGCCCACGGCGAACGCCGCCGGGCTCCAGCTCGCAACGGTGTGCCACAGCTCCAGCCACTGGTGCACCACGGGGACTGAGATCTTGTCGGCCTTGCCCAGCTCCTTGCCGAGCGTCTGGCCGTGCACGAAGCCCGGCAGCCACTTGAACGTGGCGTCGATCGCCCACACCACACCGAACACGATCCGGGCGACCGCAGCGGCGTGCAGCCGCCGGAAGGTGGGGGACACGGAACCCGCGACGGGCGCGGCTTGAGTGACAGGGGTACTCACGGCGAAGGTCCTTTCCGGACTCAAGTGGGCTGCCCGGCAGGTCGGGCAGGGTGAGCTTAGGCAAACCTAAGCAGATGTCGAGAGTGGTGTTCGTCTCGGCTCGCGCGGTGAACCTGCGGGGATGTGTCGCCGTATGTCGGGGATTTTTCGGTCAAATCGGGATGATTGGGACTATTTCGCGTGGGGCGGTTGATCATTTGCCGTGGTGGTTTCGGCCCCGGATGACGCCTTTTCGAATATCGGGGTTTATCCCTCCCTATTGGCGGATTTGCGTGTCAGCGGGATTGATGTCGCAAAAGACGCCGGCCGCACTTTTGTCGAACCACAACGCCGAATCGTGACCGAAACGGCGTAACCGCCGGACCACCACGGCGATATGCGGGTGAACCAATGACCTCCCAGGGAGATTGCATGCGCAGAACCACTTTCGTCGTCGCCGCGGGTGCCGCGTTGGCACTCGTGCTGACGGGCTGTGGTGCCAAGGGCCAGAACGGGACGGCGTCGGGCGCCGGTGACAAACCGGAACTCGGGCTCGCCGCACCGTTCCAGAATGTGCTGGAACTGTCGGCCGCCTCGAAGCAGGTCACGCAGAAGTCGAAGTCGGCGAAAGTCTCGCTGGTGGCGAACGCGGCCGGCAAGACGGTCACGGCCCAAGGCGACTACTTGTTCCAGCCGGGCAACATCGAGCTTTCGCTGACCGAGACCGTCGAAGGCCAGCAAGTCGAGCTGCGGATCGTCGACAAGACCCTGTACGTGAAGGTTCCGCCGGGCGAGGCGAGCCAGCTGGGCACCGACAAGCCTTGGCTCAAGATCACGCCGGGTGCCGACGACGCGCTGTCGCAGGCGATGTCGGGCAGCATGGGTTCGACCTCCCAGGCGAGTGACCCGACCGAGGTGCTCGACCGGGTCGCCGAAGCCGGCCGGATCCTCAGCTCCGACCAGACCACCCTGGACGGCGAGAAAATGAACCACTACAAGGTGCAGCTCGATCTCGACAAGATCCTGGACAAGGTCACCGACTTCCTGCCGGCCGCGGCGAAGGCCAAGCTCGAGCAGCAGGTCAAGGGCAAGCACATCATGCTCCCGACCGAGCTCTGGGTGGACAAGAACCAGCTCCCGCGCCAGATCACGATGGACGAGACCGCACTGACCCAAGCCGAAGGCACGGGCGGCACCGGCCTGGGCAAGAGCACGCTCAAATACAGCGACTGGGGCACCCCCGTCACCATCACCGCCCCGCCGGCCGACCAGATCGCCGACATGAGCGAGATCGTGAAGCAGATGGGCGGCTGACCGCTTCCCTCGCCGCGAAGGGCGCCTCGACCACCGTCGGGGCGCCCTTCGCGGCGATTGCGGACTTCGAGCACGCCCTCACTGTCCGGGGCGGCGGTCTCCCCGTGCGTCGGATGCAGGAGCTTGCCCGGCCGGCTGGCGCAGCAGAACGCCGATCCGCTGCTCCTTCGGGCCGACGCGTCGGACACTATCTGCCGTGGCGATGCCGGCGCTCGTTTCGCCGGAGGACGAAGGAGCACAATGGATCTCAGACCGCCGGTACCGGAGCGCAAGCTCGGGCCACACCCGTTGACCGAGGACGGGGTCGCGGCCTTGCTGCACCGCTACGCGTTTCACGACTCCCTCGTCCGTCGCGTCATCGTCGATCAGGAATGGGGCCCGCAAGGGACACGGGTCGTCCGGCTTGTGATCGACGCCAGGGTCCTGAGCGAGGGTGCGCGCTGGGAAGATCTCCGCTGGGAACCGGTGTCCCTGGACCTGCTCGACGTGCGGCGGTTCCGCATCGACGAGAACATCGAGGGCTCGTGGGTGCTCTACGATCCCCCGCAGTTCACCCGCTTCGGCGGCCTGCTGCAGGTCGACTTGTGTGCCGAACGTTTCGGGAGCCTGCACCCGGAGAATGCCGAGGAAGTCTTCGACGGCTCGGCGCTGGTCTTCGCAGCGACCGGAGGCACCTGGAGCGCCCTGCACCCCTGGGCTCAGTGAGACTGTCGTCAATTGCGCGAACCGCACCGCGGCAACCGGATCCCGTGGGTCAGGACGCGGCGACCTCGCCCGGGAGGGTGCCGTCGAGGTCGGTGAAGGCGTAGTGGGTGGCGAGGTCCGTGGTGGTGTGGACGCGGCCCGAGCGGGTGAGCACGGCGGGGTCGGCCGCGAGGGCCGCGACGCCGCGGCCGACGAAGCGCGGGGACTCCGCCGCGGCGAGGTCGAACTCGCCGGCGCCCGGGATGTCGAGGACGGTGCGGCCGTCGGGCGTGGGGCGGCCGGCGAGGGCGAGCAGCTCGGTGCGCACGAGGCCCGGCCAGATCGAGACGGCCGCGACGCCGCGGTCGCGCAGTTCCAGCGCCATGTCGGCGGTCATCTTGTCGACCGCGGCCTTGCCGACGCCGTACACGGTGTTCTGCTGGTACGCCGCCGCGCCCGACGACGAGATGTTCGCGATGAGGCCACCGCCCGCGGCGAACAGCAGCGGGGCGGCGAACACGCTCGCCACGTAGTGCGAGCGCGCGCCTATGCCGAGGACCTCGTCCCACGCGGTCAGCGGCAGGTCCCAGAACGGCCGGTTCAGCCAGGTTGCCAGGTCAGGCGCGGAGAAGACGTTGTTCACCAGCACATCCAGCCGGCCCGCCTCCTCGGCGACGCGCGCGAAGACCGCCTCCACCTGGGCGTCGTCGTGGTGATCACACCGCACGGCGACCCCGGTGCCACCCAGCGCGGTCACCCCGGCGGCCGTCTCGCCCAGCGTGCCCGGCAACGCCCCGGGCTCCGCGGTGCGGCCCGTGACGTACACCGTCGCCCCCGCCGCCCCCAACTCGAGGGCGATGCCCTTGCCCACACCCCGCGTCGCACCCGTGACGACCGCGATCTTGCCCGCCAAAGCTCCGTTCATGATCCCGATCTTGCCCGCGCCCCGGGACCACGGCGAACGGCCGGCCCGGGAAGGCACGCTTCCTGCCCACCAGCGCCGGCCACACCGGGCCCCCGCGACGCGCCGAACCGCGATCACGCGCGCCGCCCAGGGGCGACCTGCCGCCCCGGAGGTCGCGGGTCCTGCCCACTCGCGGCGGATCCCGCGAGCCGAACTGCCTGCGTCGGCGTCACAGTCTCTTGCCCAACCGCACCGAACCAGGCCGAGCCGCCAAGCGCGAACCACCTTCCGCCTGCACCGACCGCGGCCAACTGCCGACCTCGAAGCCTCGCTTCAGGTCAGCCACGCCGGAACGCGGCAATTCGCCGGTGCGAGGGAGTGCGCTTCTTGGCCGTGCCACCAGCAGGGAGCGCACTCAGCAAGCCGCCGACCCGACGCTGCACGTCCTGCCAGACCGCACCGCGCCGAACCGCGACCACGCGCCGCGCCAAAGCCGGCTCACGCCTGCCCACCAAAACCACAGCGGGGCCGGTCCACCCTGGACCAGCCCCGCCGCGATCACCGAAACCTCAGTACCGGAACTGCTGCAACTGCCTCCCGTCGTAGGAAGGCACCCAGCCCGTGCGGGTGGCGGGGTCGAGTTGCACCGAGCGTTCGGTGAGGGAGTTGTACTCGCCGCCGAAGGGGCTCGACACGAAGTTCAGGCCGGAAACCACCGACAGCTGCTTGCCGGTCGCCAGGTCGATCACGGCGAGCTGGCTCGTGGCGTTGTTGTCGGTGATCACGCCGCCCACCTTGCCGAACTGCGAGATCACCGGGGGCGTGCGGAAGGCGACCAGGCCGAGGTGGTGCACGCCGTCCACGGCGAGGAAGGCCGCCTGCTGCTGGCGCACCGTGTACGACTCCCCCGCGGTCAGCGTGTCGCCCGCGATGGAGCCCAGCGAGGTGGTGCCGACGATGTTGAGGCTCACCGAGCGGTACACGAGCTGGTACAGCTTGTTCGCGCCCTCGTCGTAGGCCATGGCGCCGGCGCAGACGCTGCCCGCGCCCGACAGGGTCGTCGTGCCGGAGTCGAGGTCGACGCTCGCCATGGAGGCCGCGCCGCCGCCGAAGCAGATCGGGCCGCCGCCGGTGCGCGCGAGGTAGACCAGACCGGTGGCCTGGTCGAGCTCGATCATCTTGAACGCGCCCGCCACGGCACCCGGCGGGTCCGCGAGCAGCGGCGTGCCGAGGGCGCCGTCGGCCAGGGTCAGCGGCAGGACGAAGTCGGTGTTGTCCGCCGTCCGCTTGGCCAGGATCGCCACGCGGTGCCGGGTCGCGTCCACGCGGCCGCCCTGCACCGAGTAGCCGTCCGCGGTCACGGAAGCCACCCGCTGCAACGACGTCGTGTCGTACGTCTCCAGCGTCCACCCGGCGTTGGTGAAGTGCAGCAACGCCAGCCGGTGCGCCGAAGCGTCCGCGCCGAGCACCTGGTAGCCGCCGTCGCCGGATGGGTCGGACGTGAGCACCCGCCCGTACGTGCCCTTCACGGCGTCGTACTCCTGCACCGCCTCACCACCGCCGGGCGCGCGCAGCGCCGCGTACGACAGACCTTGAGCCGCCGCCGCGAAACTCGTCACCACGGCGTTTCCGGGCGCATAGCCGTCATCGACCGCGAGGAACGACGTCGGCGACGCCTGACCGAGCACCTTGCCCTGGCGGTCGGTGGCGAGCACGCGCACGTCGTAGGCCACCGAACCACCCAGCCCGAGCTTCACCGCGTCCAGCTTCGCGACGCCGTTACGCGCCGGAAGCTGCTGGTACGCAACAGATCCCGCGCTCGGGCCACCCTGGTCGCGCCGGTCGCCGTTGGCGTTGGTCACGGTGTTGAGCGAGTTGTACAACGTCGGCGCCGGAGCCGACACCTCCACCGCGGCGCCGGTCGCACCCGGCACGCCGCGCACGTCGTAGCCGAGCGAGAACGCCGGCGCCGCCCGCGTGATCTCCACGAAGTGCCCGGAAATCCCGCCCGCCGTGAGGATCGGCGCGTCGGGCCGCTGCGCCGCGCCGCCGACGCGGATCGCGGTGAACTCGCCGTAAGTCGGGTCGCCGGCGGTGCCGGTCACCGAACGCTGCACGATCCCGACGCCGTAGACGCCCGCCCCGCCGGCGAAAGCCGAAGCCGGCACGACCACGTCACCGGAAGTCGCGGTGACCGGCGCGACGAACGAAGTGCCGAACAGCGGCGCGTTGACCGGGTTCCAGTGCCCCAGCGTCGACACGACCACCTGCGGGTTCGAGAGGTTCCGCACGCCGGTGAGGTCGTAGTGCACCCGCACGTCCTTGCCCACGGCCACGGTTGCCGGCGCCACCGGGGCGAGTGCCTCGGCGTAGGTGCCGTCGGCCGGTCCGAAGGTGAGCGTCTGCGCGGCCGACGCGACCACGCGGTGTCCCGAGCGGACCTCGAAGGTGACGGGCACGGATCGGTCCTCTGTGGACACCACCGGAAGTCCCGCCGCGGCCAGGATTTCCTTCGGGCTCAGCCGCACGGCCGGAACGTCCGAAGTGAACTCGTGCCCGTGGATCTTCAGCGCGTACGTCGCGTGATCCGGCGCACCCACCACGTCGGCGCCGACGGTGACCGGGCCGACGAGGCCCTCCCCCGTGCCGCCGGTGTCGAGGTCGATGCGGCCGCCGTCGGCGTTTTCGGTGAAGGAACCGCCGAGCCCGCCCACGGTCACGCGGTGCGCCACGGAAACCCCCGCGATCGCCGGCTCCGCATGCCGATCACCGAGCACCGACTGCACCGCCGCCGTCACGTCGATCTGCGGACCGACCGTCACGGGCCGGTCCATCTGCGGCGGCGACGCGACCGGCCGCGCCGTGTGCTGCAGGACCGAGCGGACGTCGGCCGGGCTCAGTGAACGGCCGGCCAGCTTCGCCGCCTGCAGCACCACCGCCGCCGCGGCCGCGGTCATCGGCGCGGACGCCGACGTGCCGCCGTTGAGTACCGGCGTCACGTCCTGCGCGCCGCCGCTCTGCGTGTGCTCGACGACGAGGATGTTGTCGCTGGGCGCGGAAACGTCCACGCGCGTGCCGAAGCCGGAGGAGAAGTTCCCGCCCCCGTCGGTGCGGGTGGTGGCGAAGGTCGGGTTGTGCGCGGCCGCGCCGCCGGCCTGCTGCGGCACGGCGAGCGTGTCGTCGAGCGTGGTGCCGCCGACGGCGATCGCGCCGCTGTCGAGCACCTTGGTCGGGGTGGTGGAGAACTGGTCGTCGGCGATGTCCGTGGTCGCGCGGGCGTCGCGCGTCACGTCGGTGGGCGTGCTGCCGCCGTCCGGGCCGACCGCGGCCGGGGTGTAGAGGCGCGTGCCGTCGTTGGACGAGATGGTGACGACGATGTGGTACTGGTTCACGATCGTCGAGATCACCGCCTGCGCCACCGGGTCGTCTTCGAGGTAGCGGCCCGGGAAGCCCGCGCTGTCGGTGCCGACGCCGAGGCTCGCGGTGATCACGTCCGGCCGCGGGGTCTGGCGCGCGGCGGCCAGCAGCGCCACGGAGATCTGGTCGAGCGTCGGCTCCTGCGGCACCACCAGCCGGTACTGCGCGCCGGGCGCGATGCCGAGCAGGTCGGTGAAGCCGTCACCCTGGGCGCCGGCGCGCTGCGCGTCGTGCGGCAGCGGGGCCATCACGCCGAAGTCGAGCAGCACCTCGCCGAGCGCGGGGTCCTCGTTCTCCACGGAGCCGAGCGGGTCGAGCCGGCCCGAGGAGTCGGCGGTGTAGGTGGGGATCAGCGGCATCGACGGCACATCGAGGTAGCGCTGGCCGCCCTGCACGACGGTGGTCGGGCCGTAGTTGCGCACGTAGGTGTCGCCCGCGTCGGCCATGCTCTGGTCGGTGAGGTCGCCGAGCGAGACGTTGGTGATGATCTCGCCGCTGCCCGGGAGCTTCCCGTGCAGGAGGCTGTACGTACCGAGCGCGTTGGTGCCGCCGGCGTCGAGGTAGCTCTGCGCCGACGACGTCACGCCGTAGTTCGACGGCAGGCCGGTCGGCGGTTTCTGGTGCGCCTGCGGCAGTTTCGCCGCTTTCACCTTCGGCTGCGGCACGGGCACGGGGCCGGTCGACATCGCCGAGACGCGGCGGTCGGGCTGCGCGCTCACCACGCCGGGCGTGGCGGCGAGCTTCTGCACGGCGGCATCGGTGTGCTTGCTGTCGGCGAGGTGCACCAGCACGGTCTTGGCCAGCGCGGGCACGTCGGTGACGTCGGGGAACACCGGTTCGACGGAGGTCGCGCCGACCGCGGCCAGCGCCGCGTTGACGCCGTTGTCCGACGTCTTGGCCGCACGGCGACCGGCCGCGAGCGGCGCGCCGGTCACGGCCGTGGAGGCGGCGAGCTGCACGAGCACGTCACTCGGCTGCTCGGGCGTGGCGCTGCGGGTGAAGGCGGCGCGCACGGCGTCGTCGGTCGGCGCCAGCGCGCCGAGTGGGGAAGTCCCCTGCGGCAGCGCGAGCACGGTCTTGCCGAGCGTCTTGCCGTGGGCGTCGGTGCGGGTCGCGGTGCCGTCGGGGTCGACGGTGATGCTGCCGCCATCGGGCATCGCGACGTGTCTCGAAGGTGGTGGCTGATCGGGCTCGGGTGCGGCGGTGGCCGGAGCGACTGCGAGACCGGCGAAGGTCGCGGCCGCGGTCACAGCGGTCAGGACACGGCGAAACGGGATCGTTCGGGCGCGGGGCACCTGGCTCCCTTTCGGGTCGGGGGGACGGGGAGTTCACAGGGGTCGGGGACGGGGATCACCGACCGGTCGGCCAGTGATCGGATCAATTTCCCAGCGGTGGCCGCGGTGGCGCAAGATAGCCACCATGACCAATAGTCGCCAAGTGGCGGGTTCCCGCCAGCAGCTGCGGGACCTCGACGCGCTCGGCGTCCCGGCCACGGACGCGCAGGTCTACACGGCGCTGCTCGGCCATCCGCGCACGCGAGCCGTGGACCTGGTGGAACAATCCGGACTTTCCGCCCAGCAGGTGACGCGGGCGCTCTCGCGGCTCACCGCGAGCGGCATGGCGAGCCGGGTGCCCGGGCGGCCCGCGCGCTACCTCGCCGCGGCCCCCGACATCGCACTGGGTGCGCTCGCGGCCGAACGCGCGGCCGAGCTGCGAAGCGCCCGCGCGGCGATCGAGGACCTGATGACCGTGCACCGGGAAGCCAGCCGGTTCACCCACCCCGCCGAGCTCGTCGAGGTCGTGACCGGCGCGGAGAACCTCGACGCCCGCGTGCGCCGGCTGCAGGACGAGGCCCGCACGCAGATCCGCGGGTTCGACCGGCCGCCCTACGTCAGCGCGCCCGGGGGCAACCTCGACCTGGAACACCGGCGGCTCAAGGCCGGCATCGTCTTCCGCGTGATCTACGACCGCGAGGCGATCGCCGTGCCCGGCCGGCTGCAGAACGACATCCTGCTGAGCGGCACCCACGGGGAACGTTCGCGCGTGCGCCCGCAGCTGCCGATCAAGATGGTGATGGCCGACGAGGAGGTGGCGGTGATCCCGATCAGCTCGTCACCGCACGTCGTCGACGCGGCCTACATCATCCACGCCTCGGCCCTGCTCGACGCACTCGTCACGCTGTTCGAAGCGGAGTGGGACCGCGCCGTGCCGATCGCCGAGGCGTTCACCGACCCGTCGCCGGACCGCGATCCCGAGAGCATGACACTGCTGACTCTGCTCGCCGCGGGCCAGACCGACGCCGGCATCGGCCGCGCCCTCGGCTGGAGTCCCCGCACCACTCAGCGGCGCGTGCAGCGGCTGATGACCGAGCTCAACGCGACGACCCGCTTCCAGGCCGGCATGAACGCGAAAGAACGCGGCTGGTTGTAGATCCGCAGTGGACAAGTACCGGAGACCCGGTTCCGGAGCTTCGCCCGGCTCGCCGCAAGTCGAGCCGGGCGAAGCCGCGGAGATCCGCGCCCACCCGATCTCCGCCCGCCGCCGCGGCCCGAATTCGCGGAGGCGTCCGGTGGCGTGCACCACCGCGAAACAGTCCGAAGTAGACGATCAGCTCACGTGCACGTAGTCGACCACGAGCTGCTGCGGGAACTGCGTGCCACCGTCCGGGTCACCCGGCCAGTCGCCGCCCACGGCGAGGTTGAGGATGAGGAAGAACGGGTGGTCGTAGACCCACTTGTTGCCGTTGAGGTCGGCCGGCGTGCGCGTTTCGTAGGCGTTGCCGTCCACCGACCACACGATCTTGTTCGTGGACCAGTCCACCGCGTAGGTGTGGAAGTCGTCGGAGAAGTTCGGGCCGTTGTAGGCCGCGCCGATGCCGTTGGCACCGGAGTAGCCCGGGCCGTGGATCGTGCCGTGCACGGTGTTCGGCTCCTTGCCGATGTTCTCCATGACGTCGATCTCGCCGTCGGTCGGCCAGTTGCCGCCACCGAGCATCCAGAACGCCGGCCACATGCCCTGCCCGCGCGGGAGCTTCATGCGGACCTCGACGTGGCCGGAGCTCGTGGAGAACTTGCCGGAGGTGTTGAGCCGCGCCGAGGTGTACTCGCACGGGCCGTACCAGCAATTGTTGCCGGAGCTCTCCTGCTTGGCCGTGATCACCAGGTGCCCCTGGCCGTCGAGCGCCGCGTTGGCCGCGCCGGAGGTGTACCACTCGCGCTCGTGGTTGTTCACGTTGTCGCCGGTCTCGTAGTTCCACTTCGAGCCGTCGGCCGGGCTGCCCGCGGGCCCGTCGAAGTCGTCGGTGAACGTGGCGGCCGGGCTCGCCGGAGCCGCGATGCCGGCCGGTGTCGCCGTGAGCGTCACGGCTCCCGCCACGGCCAGCGCAGCCGGAATCGCCAGCAGCCGCCACCGGGCAGACGTCTTCGGAGACTTCATCGTCGTCATCCCTCGTCACTCGAGGGGCGGCCTGGCGGCGCCACCCCGGGTTTGTTGTGGATGGCAACAAAGCTAACCCGACCGGTTGTTCACCGGCAAGGATTAACGTGAGGAATTTTCCGACAACCTCACTCGGCGGTAACCGGGGCCTCCTCCAGCAACCACAGGACACCGCTCGGCGGCAGCTGCAGCACCGCCGAGGCCGCCAAGCCGTGCCACGGCTTCGCGACCGCCTCGACCGCGCCCAGGTTGCCGACCCCGGACCCGCCGTAGACCTCGGCGTCGGTGTTCAGCAGCTCGGTCCAGCGCCCGGCGGCGGGCAGGCCCACGCGGTAGTCGTGGTGCGGCACGCCCGCGAAGTTCGCGATGCACGCCAGCCGCGAGCCGTCGGAGCCGATGCGCAGGAAGCTGAGCACGTTGCCGGCCGAGTCGTTGGCGTCGATCCACTGGAAGCCCTCCGGCCGCACGTCGCCGCTGAAGAGCGCGGCCGTGGACCGGTAGATGTCGTTGAGGCGGCGCAGCAGGTCCTGCACGCCGCGGTGCAGCGGCTGCTCCAGCAGGTGCCAGTCGAGCGAGCGCGACTCCGACCACTCCTGCGGCTGCCCGAACTCGCCGCCCATGAACAGCAGCTGCTTGCCCGGGTGGGCCCACATGAACGCCAGCAGTGACCGCAGGCCCGCCGCCTTGTTCCAGTCGTCGCCCGGCATGCGCTGCCACAGCGAACCCTTGCCGTGCACCACTTCGTCGTGCGAGAGCGGCAGCACGAAGTTCTCGCTCCACGCGTAGACGAGCGAGAACGTCATCTCGTTGTGGTGGTAGGCGCGGTGGATCGGCTCGTGGCCGAGGTAGCGCAGCGTGTCGTGCATCCAGCCCATGTTCCACTTGAAGCCGAAGCCGAGCCCGCCGAGGTGCGTCGGCCGCGTGACGCCGGGCCACGCGGTGGACTCCTCGGCCACCATCACCACACCCGGGTGTCGCCTGTAGACAGTCGCGTTCAGCTCCTGCAGGAACCGCACGGCGTCGAGGTTTTCGCGGCCGCCGTACTCGTTGGGCAGCCACTCGCCGTCCTTGCGCGAGTAGTCGAGGTAGAGCATCGACGCGACGGCGTCCACGCGCAGGCCGTCGAGGTGGAACTCCTCGAGCCAGTACAGCGCGTTGGCGACGAGGAAGTTGCGGACCTCGTTGCGGCCGAAGTTGAACACGAGCGTGCCCCAGTCGGGCTGCTCGCCGCGGCGCGGGTCCTCGTGCTCGTAGAGCGGGCTGCCGTCGAAGCGCGCCAGCGCCCAGATGTCGCGCGGGAAGTGCGCGGGCACCCAGTCCACGAGCACGCCGATCCCCCGCTGGTGCAGGTGGTCCACGAGGTAGCGGAAGTCGTCGGGCGAGCCGAAGCGGGAGGTCGGCGCGTAGTACGAGGTGACCTGGTAGCCCCAGGAACCGCCGAAGGGGTGCTCGGCCACCGGCAGGAACTCGACGTGGGTGAAGCCGGTGTCGGTCACGTAATCGGCCAGCTGGTCGGCCAGCTCGCGGTAGTCCAGCCCCGGCCGCCACGAGCCGAGGTGGACCTCGTAGACGCTCATCGGAGCGTCGGCCCAGTTCGTCGCCTCGCGCCGGGCGGTCCACTCGTCGTCGGCCCACGTGTAGACCGACTTCGTGACCTTCGACGCGGTCGCGGGCGGCACCTCGGTGGCGAACGCCATCGGGTCGGCCTTCTCGTGCCAGTGCCCGTCGGCGCCGAGGATCCGGAACTTGTAGCAGGAGCCGACCGGCACGTCGGGCACGAACAGCTCCCACACGCCCGACGAGCCGAGCGAGCGCATCGCGTGCCCGCGGCCCTCCCAGCCGTTGAAGTCGCCGATCACCCGCACGCCGCGCGCGGTCGGCGCCCACACGGCGAACGACACGCCTTCGACCGCGCCGTGGGGCGTGTCGTAGTCGCGCACGTGAGCGCCGAGGACGTCCCACAGCCGTTCGTGGCGGCCTTCGCCGATGAGGTGCAGGTCGAGCTCGCCGACGGTCGGCAGCCAGCGGTACGGGTCGTCGGTGACCACGGTGTGCCCGTCGTAGTCGACCTCGAGCCGGTAGTCGCCCGGGTGCTCGGGCAGCGGGGCCGCGAACAACGCGTCGGCCACGCGCTCCAGCGGGAACCGCCGCGCCCCCGCCAGCACGGAGACGGACTTCGCCCCGGGCAGCAACGCGCGCGCCACGACGGTGCCGGGGCTCGTGCGGCCGATGCCCACCGTCCCCTGGGCGTGCACGCCGAGCACCGAGTGCGGGTCGTGGTGCGAGCCGGCCAGCAGCCGGTCGATGTCCTGCGGGGACGGAGCCGCCGCGGGCAGATCCCGGGAAACCGCGTTCACGTCTTCACTCACCTCCGTGGGCGATGCGGGCGATCGCCGCCATGGGCACGGCCAGCCAGTCGGGCCGGTTCGCGTGCTCGTAGGCCACTTCGTACACCGCTTTGTCGAGTTCGAACGCACGAAGCAGCTCTCCGTGCTCGCGCGGGTCGCCGATCGGGCCGGCGGCCCCGGCGTACCCGTCGCAAAAGGCCGTGCGGTTGCGGCGCGTCCATTCGAGCGCGCGTTCGGTCAGCGCCGGGTCGTCCGGCTGGCCCACCAGCAGCTGCCGGGCCGCGTAGTCGAACGAGCGCAGCATGCCCGCGACGTCGCGCAGCGGCGACCGCAGGGCGTGCCGCTCCTCCAGCGGCGCGGCCGGTTCGCCCTCGAAGTCGAGCAGCAGCCAGCCGCCGACCGTGCGCAGCACCTGGCCCAGGTGCAGGTCGCCGTGGATGTACTGCATCGAGATCCCCGGCCGGCCCGGCGGCAGGTCGCGCAGCGCGTCGAACACCTTGTGCAGCGCGGGCGCGTGCTCGGCCAACTGCGGGACCTCGCGCGCGACCCGGTCGAGCCGCTCGGTCATGCCCGCCACCGTGCGCTCGAGTTCGGACTCGTCCACGGGGTGCGCGCCCAGCGCCGCGGCGAGGTCGGTGTGCACGTGCGCCACCGCCGCGCCCAGGCGTTCGGCCTCGCCGGCGAAGTCGCCGCCGACCTCGTCGGGCCGCAGCTCCGGCTCGGCCATCAGGTCGCGCACGCTCGTGGTGGCCATGGCCCAGCCGTCGACGGCGTCGGGCAGGAACACCTGCAGCATCGCGATCGTCGCCGGCTCCCCGGCGAGCTCGCCGGTGATCGAGCCGACGACCTCGGCGATGTGCTCGCAGCCGGCCTTCTGCAGCGCGCGGTGCAGCAGCAGGTCCTTGTTCGTCCCCGGGCTAAGCTTGCGGAACAGCTTGAGGATGTACTGCCCGCCGTACACCAGCGACGTGTTGCTCTGCTCGGAGGTGATGGGCCGCGCGCGCAGCCCGCCGGTGAGCTGCGCACCGGGCTCGTGCTCGAACACGAGCGGGCCGACGCGGTCGCCGGCCACCACGTGGTCCAGCAGCACCGCGGTCAGGTCCGCGTCACCGCTCGCCTCGTAGAAGTTGAGGCCGCCGTCGGCGCCGATCCACGCCGACGACGAGATCTCCGGCGGGTGCGAACGGCGCCCGACCAGCAGCTGGTACGGCTCGGACCGCTCGCCCTGCACCACCTCGACGACCACGTGCAGCAGCTGCGGGTCGCCTTCGACCAGCACCGTGGACGCGAGCGGGCGGACGGCCGTGATCGGCCGGTCCTTGCCCGCGAACCACCGCTGCGCCGGAAGCCAGGCCGGCAGCTCCGCGACGAGCTGCTCGACCAGGTGCCCGTGGTCGCTCAAGGCACTCACCTCATTTCGCCTTCGGCTTCCCGCTCAAGGAGCTGGAACCAGTAGAACCCGTGTCCGGGCAGCGTGAGCAGGTACGGAAGTTCACCGACCTCCGGGAACCGCACCCCGCCGGTGAGCTCCACCGGTACCGAGCCGCGGTGGCCGGCCAGGTCGAGCTCCACCGGCTGCGGGAAGCGCGACAAGTTGTTCACGCACAGCACCACGTCCTCGCGCCCGTCCGGGCGGCGCCACTGGCGCTTGTACGCCAGCACGCTCGGGTTGGACCCGCCGAGGTCCACGAAGTCGCCCTCGGCGAACGCGTGGTGCTGCTTGCGCACCTCGATCATCCGCCGCGTCCAGTTCAGCAGCGACGACACGTTGTTCGACTGGGCCTCGACGTTGAGGGCCTCGTACCCGTAGACCGGGTCCATGATCACCGGCAGGTAGATGCGGCCGGGGTCGCAGGAGGAGAAGCCGGCGTTGCGGTCCGGCGTCCACTGCATGGGGGTGCGGACCGCGTCGCGGTCGCCGAGCCAGATGTTGTCTCCCATGCCGATCTCGTCACCGTAGTACAGAACGGGCGAGCCCGGCAGCGAGAGCAGCATCGCGGTGAAGAGCTCCTGCTGGTTGCGGTCGTTGTCCAGCAGCGGCGCCAGGCGCCGGCGGATGCCGATGTTGGCCTTCATCCGCGGGTCCTTGGCGTACTCGGAGTACATGTAGTCGCGCTCTTCGTCCGTGACCATCTCGAGCGTGAGCTCGTCGTGGTTGCGCAGGAAGATGCCCCACTGCGTGCCGCTCGGGATCTGCGGCGTCTGCAGCAGGATCTCCGAGATCGGGAACCGCGACTCGCGCCGCACCGCCATGAAGATCCGCGGCATCAGCGGGAAGTGGAACGCCATGTGGCACTCGTCGCCGCCGACGTCCGGGTCGCCGAAGTACTCGACCACGTCCGAGGGCCACTGGTTCGCCTCGGCCAGCAGGATCCGGCCGGGGAACTCGTCGTCGACGACCTTGCGGCAGCGCTTGAGGAACTCGTGCGTGCGCGGCAGGTTCTCGCAGTTGGTGCCCTCCTGCTCGAACAGGTACGGCACGGCGTCGAGCCGGAACCCGTCGATGCCGAGGTCGAGCCAGAACCGCAGCACGTCGATCATCGCTTCCTGCACGGCCGGGTTCTCGTAGTTGAGGTCCGGCTGGTGGCTGAAGAAGCGGTGCCAGTAGAACTGGCCGCGCACCGGGTCGTAGGTCCAGTTCGACGTCTCGGTGTCGACGAAGATGATGCGGGCGTCGGCGTAGCGCGAGTCGTCTTCGCTCCACACGTAGTAGTCGCCGTACGGGCCGTCCGGGTCCGAACGCGACTGCTGGAACCACGGGTGCGCGTCGGAGGTGTGGTTGAGCACCAGGTCGGTGATCACGCGGATCCCGCGCCGGTGCGCCTCGCCGAGCAGGTACACGAAGTCCTCGACGGTGCCGAACTCCGGCAGCACCGAACGGAAGTCGCTGATGTCGTAACCACCGTCACGCAGCGGCGACGCGTAGAACGGCGGCAGCCACAGGCAGTCGACGCCGAGCCACTCCAGGTAGTCCAGCCGGCTCGCGAGCCCGCGCAGGTCGCCCGTGCCGTCACCGTTCGAGTCGGTGAAGGCACGCACGAGCACCTCGTAGAACACGGCGCCCTTGAACCAGTGCGGGTCGCGCGGCGCCTCTTCGGCGTGCGCGAACTCGTCCGCCTGCGGTTCCACGAGCAGGCCCTCGGCGGTCATCGCCTCACCCGTGTGCGGAACACCGTCCAGGCCCAGAGCTGCGTCGGGCCGGCTCTCGTCGTCCATCAAACTCCACCTCGTCCCGCGTCCGGCGGTACGTTCGATCGTCCCTGCCGCGTGCCGTGCGTGCAGGGTGGCTGGAAAATTCGTTCAGGGGACCCGGTTACCCGGCGAGCCGGCGGCGGACCGCGACGACGTGCGCGACGGCACGCCACGGTTCGAGCCGGACGAAGTTGGCCTGGCCCCAGTCCCAGGTCTCCCCGGTGACCTCGTCGTGGGCGATGAGCCGCTCGTGCCAGTCGAAGCCGAGCGACTCCAGGTCGAGCCACAGGGTGCCTTCCTGCGCACCGTGCGGATCGAGGTTCACCACCGTGACGACGGTGTCGCCGGTCGCCGGGTCCTGTTTGGAGTAGGCGAGCAGCGCGCCGTTGTCGACGTGGTGGAACCGCAGGGTCCGCATGCCCTGCAACGCCGGGTGGTTCTTGCGGATCGTGTTGAGCTTCGTGAGCCACGGTTCCAGCGAACGGCCTTCGGCCAGCGCCCGCTCGAAGTCGCGCGGACGCAGCTGGTATTTCTCCGAGTCGAGGTACTCCTCGCTGCCCTCGCGCACCGGCTGGTGCTCGTAGAGCTCGTACCCGGAGTAAACGCCCCACGTCGGCGACAGCGTGGCGGCCAGCGCCGCCCGCAGCGCGAACATGCCCGGGCCGCCGTGCTGCAGCGACTCGTGGAGGATGTCCGGGGTGTTCACGAACAGGTTGGGGCGGCCCTCGTTCCAGTGCTCGACCAGGTCGGTCCCGAACTCGGTCAGCTCGTCCTTGCTCGTGCGCCAGGTGAAGTAGGTGTAGCTCTGGGTGAAACCGAGCTTCGCCAGGCCCCACAGCCGCGCCGGGCGCGTGAACGCCTCGGCCAGGAACAGCACGTCGGGGTGCGCGTCCTTGACCGACTGGATCAGCCACGCCCAGAAGTCCGGCGGCTTGGTGTGCGGGTTGTCCACCCGGAAGATGCGCACCCCGTGCGACACCCAGTGGAGCACGACGCGGAGCACCTCGTCGTAGATGCCGCGCGGGTCGTTGTCGAAGTTGACCGGGTAGATGTCCTGGTACTTCTTCGGCGGGTTCTCGGCGTACGCGATCGTGCCGTCCGGGCGGGTGGTGAAGAACTCCGGGTGCTTGAGCACCCACGGGTGGTCGGGCGCGGCCTGCAGCGCGAGGTCGAGCGCCACCTCCATGCCGAGTTCCTCCGCACGGGCGACGAACGCGTCGAAGTCGTCGAACGTGCCGAGGTCCGGGTGGATCGCGTCGTGCCCGCCCTCGTCGGCGCCGATGGCCCACGGCGAGCCGACGTCGTCGGGAGTGGCAACGAGGGTGTTGTTCGGACCCTTGCGGTTCACTCGCCCGATCGGGTGGATCGGCGGCAGGTAGACCACGTCGAAGCCCATGTTCGCCACCCGGTCGAGTGAACGCGCGGCGGTGGCGAACGTGCCGTGCACCGCATTGCCGTGCTCGTCGACCCCGCCCGTGGACCGCGGGAAGAACTCGTACCAGGAACCGAAGGCCGCGCGTTTGCGGTCGACCCACAGCTTCAGCGGTTTGCCCTTGGTGATCAGTTCCCGCACGGGGAATTCGTGCATCAAGTGGCGCACTTCGGGCGAAAGCGCGGCGCCCACGCGTTCGCCGAGATCGCGGCCGGCGTCGCGCAGGTCCGCCGCCGCGCCCGCGAGCAGCGCGCGCTCGCCGCGGCGCTCGGGCCGGCGGGACACGCGCTCGAGCAGCCGCGCGCCGTTCTCCAGGTCGTTCGCGAGGTCCTCGGGTCCTTGTCCCGCAGCGATCTTGACCTCGACGG
This sequence comes from Amycolatopsis sp. NPDC047767, assembly GCF_040704195.1. Lineage (NCBI taxonomy): Bacteria > Bacillati > Actinomycetota > Actinomycetes > Pseudonocardiales > Pseudonocardiaceae > Amycolatopsis > Amycolatopsis sp. NPDC047767. The sequence goes on along the minus strand of NZ_JBEYSJ010000019.1, from coordinate 68,073 downwards.
CGTGTTCCCACGTCGCCCACGGATCGCTCCAGGCGTCCACGCGGTAGGTCCACAGGCCTTCGGTGTCGGGCACGATCACGGCGGCGAACAGATCCAGGCCCTTGCCGCGTTCGGCCATCCGCGTCTGACGCGACACCCGGTCACCCGGACCGCGCCAGGCGACGGTGGCCGCCACGGCGTCGTGACCCTCGCGCCACACCGTGGCGGAGACCGGAAAGTGTTCTCCCACAACGGCTTTCGCCGGGTACCGACCGCAGCTGACGGTCGGGTTGACGTCGTCGATACCGAGCCGGCCGGTCATGGCAACGCCCCTCTTGGCTGTGCTGATTTCCGTGCGAACGCGAGCACGGTCAGTGTGCCTGATTCCCTCAAAGCCCTTGACAGCGGGGCCTTTTACGGTTGTACCCGCCACCCGGTCGGGCGAAACGGATCCGGCCTGCCGGAGTTTCCGCCCTTTCCCACACGTTCGCAGCGGGCGCAACTCGAACGGCGGAACAATCACCTGAGCCTGTTTTTCGCAGTTTCCCCGTAACACAGAAGTCGAACAACGTTCACAGTTCCTCGCGCGAGTCGACGACCCCGGCGGATTCGCGCCCGACTGTCCACAGTGGGCGCCGGACACAGCACCGCGCCGCCGGTCCGGGGGCTCTCCCGGTCCGGCGGCGCGGTGGACGACTACCGGCTCAGCCGACGCGGGCCGGCAGCGCGGCGAGGATGTCCTGCACCCGCTCCTTGGCGTCGCCGAAGAGCATCTGGCTGTTCTCGCGGAAGAACAACGGGTTCTGCACACCCGCGTAGCCCGGCGCCATGGACCGCTTGAACACCACGACGTTGCCGGCTTCCCAGACCCGCAGCACCGGCATGCCGGCGATCGGGCTGCCCGGGTCCTCCGCGGCCGACGGGTTCACGGTGTCGTTGGCCCCGATGACGAGCACGACGTCGGTGTCGGCGAGGTCGTCGTTGATCTCGTCCATCTCCAGGACGATGTCGTAGGGCACCTTCGCCTCGGCGAGCAGCACGTTCATGTGCCCGGGCAGCCGGCCGGCGACGGGGTGCACCCCGAACCGGACGTTCACGCCTTGCTCCCGCAGCCGCCGCGTCAGCTCGGCCACCGGCGACTGCGCCTGCGCCACCGCCATGCCGTACCCCGGCGTGATGACCACCGAGCTCGCGCCTGCCAGCAGCTCGGCCACCCCGGCGGCGTCGATCTCGCGGTGCTCGCCCGTGACCTCGGCCGGGCCGCTGGTCGCCGGCGCGCCGAAGCCGCCCGCGATGACGGAGATGAACGACCGGTTCATCGCCTTGCACATCACGTAGGACAGGTACGCACCGGAAGAGCCGACGAGCGCGCCGGTGATGATCAGCAAATCGTTGCCCAGCAGGAAGCCCGACGCGGCCGCGGCCCAGCCGGAGTAGCTGTTGAGCATCGACACGACCACCGGCATGTCCCCGCCGCCGATCGACGCGACCAGGTGCACGCCGAGCGCCAGCGCGAGCACCGTGACCACCACGAGCAGCCATGTGGCGGGAGTGATCACGAAGAACACCGTGAGCACCGCGAACACGACCAGCGCGCCGAGGTTGAGCATGTTCTTGCCCGGCAGCTGCAACGGCGCCGACGGGATCCGCGCCGACAGCTTCAGGAACGCGATGATCGAGCCGGTGAACGTCACGGCGCCGATGAACACGCCGATCACGACCTCGGCGTGGTGGATGCCCAGCAGCGACCCCACGAGCTCGGTCTGCGCGTCGTTCCCCTCGACCTCGAGGAACCCGTTCCAGCCGACCAGCACCGCGGCGAGGCCGACGAAGCTGTGCATCAGCGCGATCAGCTCGGGCATGCCGGTCATCTCGACCACGCGCGCCCGCCACACGCCGATCGAGGCGCCGATCACGAGCGCGATGAGCAGCAGCGTGATGCCGAGGCCCGAGGCCAGGCCGAGCGCGGTGGCCGCGGTCGCGATCAGCGCGATCGCCATGCCCGCGATCCCGAACCAGACCCCGCGGCGCGAGGTCTCGTGCTTGGCGAGCCCCGCGAGGCTGGCCACGAACAACAGGGCGGCGATCAGGTACGCCGCCGACTTCCACGTTTCAGCGTGCACTGTTCGCTCAGCTCCTCGAGAACATCGACAACATCCGGCGGGTCACCATGAACCCACCGACGATGTTGATGGCGGCCAGCAGCACGGCGGCGGCGGCCAGGACGGTGGTGGCGATCCCGCCGCCGGCGATCTGCAGGATCGCGCCGACGACGATGATCCCGGAGATCGCGTTGGTGACCGACATCAGCGGCGTGTGCAGCGCGTGGTGCACGTTGCCGATCACGTAGAAGCCGATCACGATGGCCAGCACGAAAACCGTGAGGTGCCCGGCCAGCTCCGGCGGTGCGAACGCCGACGCCAGGAACAGCAGCACCGCGCCGACCGCGGCGACCGTCGCCCGCGCCCACGGCGAGCGGGGCTTCTCGGGTTCCGGTGCCGGCTTCGGCGCCGCCGGCGCGGCCTGCGGCGCCGCGCTCACCGACACCTTCGGCGGCGGCCACAGGACCTCGCCGTCGCGGACCACGGTGAGCCCGCGCTGCACCACGTCCTCGAAGTCGAGCGCGAGCCGGCCGTCCTTCCCGGGCGTGAGCAGCTTGAGCAGATTCACCACGTTGGTGCCGTAGAGCTGCGAAGCCTGCGCGGGCAGCCGGCCCGGCAGGTCGGTGTAGCCGATGATCGTGACCCCGCCCTCGGTCGTCACGACCTCGCCGGCCTCGGTGCCGGCGACGTTGCCGCCCTGCGCGGCGGCCATGTCGACGATGACGCTGCCCGGCTTCATCGACGCGACCTGCTCGGCCGTGAGCAGTTTCGGCGCGGGCCGGCCCGGGATGAGCGCGGTCGTGATGACGATGTCGACGTCGGCGGCCTGCTCGGAGTAGATCTCCGCCGCCCGCTTGTCGTAGTCCGCCGAGGTCGCCTTGGCGTAGCCGTCGGTGCTGGCCTCCTGCTCGACCTCGACGGCGAGGTACTCGCCACCGAGCGAACGGACCTGGTCGGCCACCTCCGGCCGGGGGTCCGTCGCGCGGACCACGGCACCCAGGCTGTTGGCCGCGGCGATCGCCGCGAGCCCGGCGACCCCGGCGCCCGCGACGAGCACCTTCGCCGGCGGCACCTTCCCGGCCGCCGTGACCTGGCCCGTGAAAAACCGGCCGAACACGTGCGCGGCCTCGATCACGGCCCGGTAGCCGGCGATGTTCGCCATCGAGCTGAGCACGTCCAGCGACTGCGCCCGCGAAATCCGCGGAACCGCGTCCATCGCGAGCGCGGTGACGCCGCGGGCGGCCAGCGCCGCCAGCCGGTCCGGCTCCAGCGCGGGCGCCAGCATCGACACCAGGACCGTGCCCGGGCCCAGTTTCTCGATCTCGCCGGGATCGGGCGCGTTGACGGTGACCACGACGTCCGCGTCCCACACCGGATCGGGGGTGACGTCGGCGCCCGCGGACAGGTAGGCCTCGTCGTCGAACCCCGATCGCACGCCGGCCCCGGACTCCACCAGCACGCGGTAACCCAGGCCGATGGCCTTGCGCACGGTGTCCGGCGTCAGCGCGACGCGGGTCTCGGTTTTCGTCGACTCCGCGACCAGTCCGATGCGCAGACCGGGCTCGGATCCAGTGCCGTCGTCGCTCATGCACTTCTCCTCGGGGATAGCCACGCTGGATTTCAGCATCCAACGATCCGGATGACGAGGGGGATTCCGGCGTTCCGGGGTGAGAGTGATCTCTTGACCGATTTCTGCGAAACCTCTTGATCGATGCACCCCGGGAGCCGCCGGACCCCCGCGCTAAAGCGGCTGGGGGCCCGGCACGAAGTCCCGCGGCGCTCGGAGCAGCTGCAACGATCGGGCCGCCACCACGATGCGCGTCTTCGGATCCAGCGCCCCGACGTACGCGGGGCTGCCATCGGCAGTGCCGGTGTCCAGCGTGGGTTTGTACGTGGCACCGTACTCGGGTCCGGGCAGCACCACCTCCACGTCGTCCTCTCCGGCGTGCAGGATCAGCAGCCAGGAGTGGTCGGTGACGAGCTCGCCCTCGCGGTTGCGGGCCTGCGAGTTGGAGCCGTCGATCCACATGCACAGCGTGCGGCGGCTCTCGTCGAACCAGTCGATCTCGTCGAACTCCTCGCCGTCGGGCCGGAACCAGACGAGGTCCGGTTTGCCGGTGGGCGTGGTGCGGCCTTCGAAGAACTCCGGCTGGCGCAGCGCGGGGCTGCTCGCGCGCAGACGCACCACCCGCCGGGCGAAGGCGAGCATCGGCTCCGACGCGGCCGAGGGCGTCCAGTCGACCCACGACGTCTCGTCGTCGAGGCAGTAGGCGTTGTTGTTGCCGCCCTGGGTCCGCCACATCTCGTCGCCCGCGACGAACATCGGCGTGCCGGTGGACAGCAGCAGCGTGGCGAAGAGGTTGCGCGCCTGCCGGGTGCGCAGCGCGACGATCGCCTGGTCGTCGGTCTCGCCCTCCACGCCGTGGTTCCACGAGCGGTTGTCGGTGGTGCCGTCGCGGTTGTCCTCGCCGTTGTCCTCGTTGTGCTTTTCGTTGTAGGACACCAGATCCCGCAACGTGAAGCCGTCGTGCGCGGTCACGAAGTTGATCGACTGCCACGGTCGGCGCAGGTTGTGGTCGTAGAGGTCCGACGACCCCGAAAGCCGGTAGGCGAGGTCGCGCACACCCGTGACGCCGCGCCAGAAGTCGCGCAGGCTGTCGCGGTAGCGGCCGTTCCACTCGGCCCACTGCGCGCCGAAGTCGCCGACGCGGTAGCCCTCCCCCGTCGCGTCCCACGGTTCGGCGATGAGCTTGCACCGCGACAGCACCGGGTCGGTCGTGATGGCCGTGAGCATGGTGGAGTCGCGGTCGAACATACCGCCGCGCGGACGGCCCAGCGTGCTCGCGAGGTCGAACCGGAAGCCGTCGACGCCGAGCTCCTGCGTCCAGTACCGCAGCGAATCGGTGACGAGCCGGACCACGGTCGGCGAGCCCGAGTCGAGCGTGTTGCCGCAGCCGGTGATGTCGGCCATCTGCCCGCGCTTGGTGTGCAGGTAGTAGGCCGGCGCGTCGAGGCCGCGCAGGAACAGCGTGGGCCCGTCGGGCCCGCCCTCGCAGGTGTGGTTGAACACGACGTCGACGATCACCTCGATGTTGGCCGCGTGCAGCGCCGCCACCATCGTCCGGAACTCCTCGATCTCCCGGCCGGGTTCGCTCGCGTACCCCGGGTGCGGGGCGAAGTAGCCCAGCGGCGAGTAGCCCCAGTAGTTGTGCCGGCCCGCGCGCACCAGCGCCGGCTCGTCGGCGAACGCGTGCACCGGCAGCAGTTCCACTGTGGTCACGCCGAGCCGCGTGAGGTGCTCGATCGCCACCGGGTGCGCGAGACCCAGGTAGGTGCCGCGCAGCGCTTCCGGGATGAACGGGTGCAGCTCGGTGAAGCCCTTCACGTGCAGCTCGTAGATCACCGACTCCTCGAACGGCACCTCGGGCCGCACGCCCGTGTCCGGTCCGCCGGGAGAGGTGACCACCGAGAGCGGCACACTGCCGAGTGAGTCCACAGTGGACGCGGGACCGCGGTCCGGGTCGCCCACGAAGCCCTGCGCGGCCGTGAGGTCGGTCAGCCGGCCGCTGATCCGGTGCGCGTACGGGTCCACGAGCAGCTTCGCCGGGTTGCAGCGAAGCCCTCGGGCCGGGTCGTACGGGCCGTGCACGCGGTAGCCGTAGCGCTGGCCCGGCGTGACGCCCGGGACCAGCCCGTGCCACACGCCGAACGTCCGCTCGGTCAGCTCGATCCGGCGCTCGCTGCCGTCGTCACCGAGGAGGCAGACCTCCACGGCGTCGGCCACCGCCGAGGTGACGGCGAACCGCACCCCTCCGGCTTCCGGGTGAGCGCCGAGCGGAAAGGGTCGGCCGGCCAGGACCTGGGTGTCGGAAGCGGGTCGTGTTGCCATGGGGTGATCCTCCCAAACCGGCCGGTCCCGCGGGTCCGGCTACCCGGCTGAACTTTCCGGGGAAAGTGCCGGACTTCCCGCGTAGGCGCCGGTCAGGAGGTGACCACCAGCACGAAAGACGCGCCCGGAAGCCGGACGGATTCACCGGCATGGTCGAACTCCGGCGTGTCCCAGGACGCCAGGATCTCGCCCGGCGTCCCGCCCAGTGGGACGGTCGCCGGGGTTCCGCCGAAGTTGCACGCGAGCCGCAGCGCGCCGCGGTGCAGCACCAGCCACGAATCGTCCGGGGCCGCGCACACGACGAACCCGTCGAGGTTCGGGTCCGCGAGCTCCGGCCGTTCGCGGCGCAGCCGGATCAGCCTGCGGTAGGTCCGCAGCATCTCCTGGTGCCCGGGCTGTTGCGGCTCGGTCCAGTCGAGCCGCGAGCGCGCGACGGTCGCCGGGTCCATCGGGTCCGGCACGTCGGCCTCGCCCCAGCCGTGGCGGCCGAACTCGCGCCGCCGGCCCGTGCGCACGGCCTCGGCCAGCTCCGGGTCCGGGAAGGAGGCGAAGAACTGCCACGGCGTGCTCGCCGCCCACTCCTCGCCCATGAACACCATCGGCGTGTACGGCGAGCAGAACACCACCGCGGCCGCGGCCGCGATCAGGCCCGGCGCGACGGTGGCCGAAAGCCGGTCGCCGGTGGCGCGATTGCCGATCTGGTCGTGGTTCTGCAGGTACGCGAGGAACCGGTGGCCCGGCACCTTGCGCGTGTCCACCGGGCGGCCGTGGGTGCGCTCGCGGAACGACGACCAGGTGCCGGCGTGGAAGAACACCTCGCGCAGCGTCTTCGCGAGCGCGCCGGGCGCGGCGAAGTCCGCGTAGTACCCGGAAGTCTCGCCGGTGATGCGGACGTGCAGCGTGTGGTGCAGGTCGTCGGACCACTGCGCGTGCACGCCGTAGCCGCCGCCTTCACGCGGGGTGACGAGCCGCGGGTCGTTCTGGTCCGACTCGGCGATCAGGGTGAGCGGGCGGCGCAGCGCCGCGGACAGCTCGCCGACCTCGGTGGCCAGCTCCTCCAGCAGGTGCACGGCGCGCTTGTCCACCAGCGCGTGCACGGCGTCGAGCCGCAGCGCGTCCACGTGGAAGTCGCGCAGCCAGCCCAGCGCGTTGTCGAGCACGTACCGGCGCACCTCGTCGGAGCCGGGGCCGTCGAGGTTGAGGCCCGCGCCCCAGTCGGTGTGGCCGGCGAAGTACGGGCCGAAGCGGTCGAGGTAGGCGCCCGACGGGCCGAGGTGGTTGTAGACCACGTCCAGCACCACGGCGAGGCCGCGGGCGTGGCACGCGTCGACGAAGCGCTTGAGGCCGTCCGGCCCGCCGTAGGGCTCGTGCACCGCGCCCCAGAGCACGCCGTCGTAGCCCCAGCCGGCCGTGCCGTCGAACGAGTTCACCGGCAGCAGCTCGACGTGCGTGATGCCGAGGTCCACGAGGTGGCCGAGCCGCTCGATCGCCGAGTCGAACGTGCCGCCCTCGGTGAAGGTGCCCAGGTGCAGCTCGTAGACGACGCCGCCGGGCAGCTGGCGGCCGGTCCACGCGCGGTCGGTCCACTCGAACTCGGCGTGGTCGTACACGCGCGAAGCCTCGTGGACGCCGGCCGGCTGGCGCAGCGAACGCGGGTCCGGCAGCGGTTTCCCGTCGTCGCCGAGGAGGAACGCGTAGTCGGTACCGGTGACCTCGGCCTGCCACCAGCCGCCGGCGGTTGGGCTCATCTCGTGGTCAGTGCCGTCGACGCGCACCCGCACGCGATCCGCGGCGGGCGCCCACACGGTGAACATTCAGGAATCCCCTCGCACCAGAAGAGCCACCGGGTACCGGTCGAACAGCGCGGCGGCCGGCGGCGCGTCGCCGAGCGCCCGCCCGGTCAGCACGTCGGTCCAGAAGCCGTCGGTCAGCGGCAGCACGGTGTCGCGCCAGCCGCCGGACTTCTCCAGCCCGACGGGCAGCCGCGTCACGGCCACCGCCAGGTTCTCGCCGCGCTGGAACGCCAGCAGGTGCTCGGCGGCCGCGCCCTCGGCCTTCAGCGGGCGGTAGCCGGTGAACAGCTCGGGCCGTTCGCGCCGCAGCGTCAGCGTCCGGTGGACCACGAGCAGTTTCGCGGCACCGGTTTCGTCGACCTCCGGCTGTTCCCCGGCCAGCACGCGCTCCAGGATCTCGCGGCGCACGCCGTAGTCGACCGCGCGCCGGTTGTCCGGGTCCACGAGCGAGAAGTCCCACAGCTCGGTGCCCTGGTAGACATCCGGCACGCCCGGCCCGGCCAGCTGCACCAGCTTTTGGCCCAGCGAGTTCACCCAGCCCGGCCCGCGCAGCTTCCCGACGAACTCCTCGATCTCGGCCACCAGCTCGGCGTCGCCCAGCACCTGCTCGGGCCACGCGGCCACGGCCTGCTCGAACTCCTCGTCGTGGTCGGTCCAGGTGGTGCGGAGCTTCGACTCCTTGGCCGCCTTGTCGAGGTAGTCGCGCAGGCGCCCGGGCGCGATCGGCCACGCGCCCACGAGGGTCTGCCAGGCCAGCAGGTTGAGCGCCGGCTCGTCGATGCCGCGCCGCTTCGTCCAGCGGCGCACGGCGTCGCCGAACTCGTCGGCCAGCTCGGACAGCGCGGCCTGCCGCGCCCGCGTGTCCTCGGAGCGCTTGGTGTCGTGCGTGGTCAGCGTGGTCATGCTCGCCGGGCGGCCGGCGGCGCGGGCCCCGGCCAGCTCGTGGAACTCGGCCACCGTGCGGCCGAACCGGTCCGGGTCGCCGCCGACCTCGTTGAGCGCGGCGAAGCGGGTGAAGCGGTAGAAGGTGGTGTCCTCGGTGCCCTTGGCCACGACCATGCCGGACGTTTGCTGGACGCGCGTCGCCAGCTCGCCGGCGGGCTCCGCGCGGACCTGCGTATCGAGCGCGGTCAGGGCTTCGTCCAGGTCGGGCCGGCGCGCCCGCGCGCGCTCGACGGCCGCCGTCCACTCGGCGGCGCCCTCCGGCAGATACGAGCGGTAGACGCCGAAGGCGATCATCACCTCGGCCACGGCGGCGCGCGCGGCTTCCGGCTCGACGCCGTCGACCAGGCCCGCGATGCGGTGCACCTCGGCCACGAGGATCCGGTCGGTGACCAGCCGCCGCGCTTCTTCTTCCACGGCGGGATAGTCGGTGCGCCCGCCCAGCTCGCCCGCGAGCCGCGTGAACGCCGGCTCCGCGGCCGGGTCGACGAACACGCCCGTGATCTCGTTCAGCGCGTCATAGCCGGTGGTGCCGTCGACCGGCCAGCTCTGCGGAAGCGCCTCGCCCGGGTGCAGGATCTTCTCAACGACCAGCCACGCGTCGGGCGCGCCTGCGCGCAGCCGGCGCAGGTACCCGCCGGGGTCGGCCAGGCCGTCCGGGTGGTCCACGCGCAGGCCGGCGACGTCGCCGTCGGCCACCCAGCGCAGCACCTCGCCGTGGGTCTCGGCGAACACCTCGGCCTTCTCGACCGTGACGGCCGCGAGGTTGGTGATGTCGAAGAAGCGGCGGTAGTTCAGCTCGGCGTTGCCGCGGCGCCAGCCGACGAGCTCGTAGTTCTGGCGCGCGTGCACCTCCTGCGGCGTGCCCTCGCCGGTGCCGGGCGTGATCGGGAAGCGGTGGTCGTAGTAGACCAGCTCCTCTCCCTCGACGGTCAGCTCGGCGACGGCTGCGTCCTCGCCCAGCACGGGCAGCAGCACCTTGCCGCGGCTCCAGTCGATGTCGAAGAAACCAGCGTGCTCCGACGCCGGCCCGTGGCGCAGCACGTCCCACCACCAGCGGTTGAGCTTCGGGACCTCCACCGACATGTGGTTCGGCACGATGTCGACCACGAGCGTGAGCCCCGCGGAGGCCAGCCGCGTGACCAGCACCTGCCGGGCTTCCTCGCCGCCCAGCTCCGGCCGCGCCCGCGTCGGGTCGACCACGTCGTAGCCGTGGGTGGAGCCGGTCGTCGCGTCGAGCACCGGCGACGCGTAGAGCGCGCCCGCGCCGAGCGAGCGCAGGTAGTCGACGATCCCGGCGGCGTCGGTGAAGGTGAACTCCGGGCGCAGCTGCACCCGGTACGTCGAGGACGGCGCGCTCACTCCTGCTCCTCCCGGCCGGTGCGCTGCAGCACGACGAGCGACCGCGCGGCGAGCGTGTGCTTGCCCCCGCCCGGGATCGGCTCCACGTCGGTCTTGCCGACCTGGCCGGTGGCTGTGTCGACGACGACCGTCCACTCGGTGCCGTACCCGTTGGCGGGCAAGGTCATCGCGATGTCCTCGTAGTGGGCGTTGAACGCGAGCAGGAACGACTCGTCGACCACCGGCATGCCCCGCGGGTCGAGGTCGGAGATGCCCTCGCCGTTGAGGAAGATGACCACGGACTTGCCGAAGCCGTCGTCCCAGTTCTGCTCGGTCATCTCCTCGCCGGCCGGAGTGAACCAGGCGATGTCGCCGAGCTCCTCGCCCTTGCGCACCGGCTTTCCCTGGAAGAACCGGCGGCGCCGGAACACCGGGTGCGCCTTGCGGAACGCGGTGAGCGCCGCGGTGAACTCGACGAGGTCGACGTTCTCCTTGGCGAGCCCCCAGTCCATCCAGGACAGTTCGGAGTCCTGGCAGTACGCGTTGTTGTTGCCCTGCTGCGTGCGGCCCAGCTCGTCACCGTGCAGCAGCATCGGCACGCCCTGGGACAGCAGCACGGTGGCGAGCAGGTTGCGGCGCTGGCGGGCGCGCAGCGCGAGCACCTCCTCGTCGGTGGTCGGGCCTTCCACGCCGCAGTTCCACGACCGGTTGTCGTCGGCGCCGTCGCGGTTGTCCTCGCCGTTGGCCTCGTTGTGCTTCTCGTTGTAGGACACCAGGTCCTCGAGCGTGAAGCCGTCGTGCGCGGTGACGAAGTTGATCGACGCGAACGGCCGGCGCCCGTCGTCCTGGTACAGGTCCGACGAACCCGTGATGCGGGAGGCGAACTCCCCCAGCGTCGACGGCTCGCCGCGCCAGAAGTCGCGCACGGTGTCGCGGTACTGCCCGTTCCACTCCGTCCACAGTGGCGGGAAGTTGCCCACCTGGTACCCGCCGGGTCCGACGTCCCAGGGCTCCGCGATGAGCTTGACCTGGCTCACGATCGGGTCCTGCTGCACGAGCTCGAAGAACGTGGACAGACGGTCGACGTCGTAGAACTCGCGCGCCAGCGCGGAGGCGAGGTCGAAGCGGAACCCGTCCACGTGCATCTCGGTGACCCAGTAGCGCAGCGAGTCCATGATCAGCTGCAACGTGTGCGGGTTGCGGACGTTGAGCGAGTTGCCCGTGCCCGTGTAGTCCATGTAGTACTGCGAGTCGTCCTCGACCAGCCGGTAGTAGGCCTCGTTGTCGATGCCGCGCATGGACAACGTCGGGCCCAGGTGGTTGCCCTCGGCGGTGTGGTTGTAGACGACGTCGAGGATCACCTCGATGTTGGCCTCGTGCAGGGCGCGGACCATGCCCTTGAACTCCTGCACCTGCCCGCCCTGGCCCGGCATCGCCGCGTAGGCGTCGTGGGGCGCGAAGAAGCCGATGGTGTTGTAGCCCCAGTAGTTGCGCAGGCCCTTCTGGTCGAGGCCGTGGTCGGTCACGAACTGGTGCACCGGCATGAGTTCCACCGCCGTGACGCCGAGCTTCTTCAGGTGCTCGATCACGGCCGGGTGCGCGAGCCCGGCGTACGTGCCGCGCAGGCGGTCGGGCACGAACGGGTGCGTCATCGTCATGCCGCGCACGTGGGCCTCGTAGATCACGGTCTCGTGGTAGGGCGTGCGCGGCGCGCGGTCGTTGGCCCAGTCGAAGAACGGGCTGACCACCAGCGAGTACGGCACGTGCCCGGCCGAGTCCTGGTCGTTGCGCTGCTCCGGGTTCTCGAACTCGTACCCGAACAGCGCCTCCGACCAGTCGACGCCGCGCGAAAGGGCCTTGGCGTACGGGTCGATCAGGACCTTGTTCGGGTTGCAGCGCAGGCCGCGCTCGGGGTCGTACGGGCCGTGCACGCGGAAGCCGTAGCGCTGGCCGGGACCGATGCCGAGCAGGTAGCCGTGGTGGACGAAGCCGTCGACCTCCTCCAGGCGCGAGCGCGTTTCCGTGCCGTCCTCGTCGAACAGGCAGAGCTCCACGTACTCGGCGACTTCGGAGAACAGGGCGAAGTTCGTGCCCACCCCGTCGTAGGTGGCGCCGAGCGGGTAGGGCCTTCCGGGCCAGGGACGCACGGGACTCTCCTTGGGGGACATCGGTTTGTCGGGTTGCTCGGGGAAGACTGACTTACCCGCGCGGGCGGGTCTCGAACCACGAGGACCGGCCCGGGCGGTTACGGGAGCGGACGGGCGGCCTTGAGCGGGGCGACCGCCGCACGCACCCGCGCGTCGGCGAAGAACCCGTCGACGGTGACGGGGAGCGGGATCCGCCAGTTAGGGTACTGGTCGATCGTCCCGGGCAGGTTGGGCTGGCGCCGTTCGCCGACCACGTCGGCCGGTGAGGTGAGCACCAGGCGTGACGCCGCCGAGGCCAGGAGCGTGTGCAGGGCCACCACCGGGTCGTCGGCGGGGATGCCTTCGCGCGCAACGAGGTCGAGCAGCGCGCTGCGCTCGGCCGCCGCCTCGGTGTACTCCTGCTCCACGGGCCGGTCGAGCAGTCCCAGCTCGGCGCGCACGCGCACGTGCTCCGCTTCGAGCCAGCCGGACACCGTCGGCAGGTCGTGGGTCGAGATGCTCGCCATCGCGTGCGGATCCCAGTCCGCGGGGCGGACGAACGGTTTGCCCGGTGCGTCCCAGTCGCGCTGGAACCACAGCACGGCGGAGCTGAGCACGCCGCGCTCGTGCATGGTCTCGGTGACGATGTCCTCGACCGTGCCGAGGTCCTCGCCGACCACCACGGCGCCGGCGCGGTGGGCTTCCAGCGCGAGCACGCCGAGCATCGCCTCGGCGTCGTAGTGCACGTACGTGCCGCGGCCGGCGGGCTCGCCCGGCGGGATCCACCACAGCCGCCACAGCCCGGCGATGTGGTCCACGCGGATGCCGTCGGCGTGCTGCAGCACACCGCGGATGACGTCGCGGAACGGCGCGTACCCGGCCTCGGCGAGGCGGTCGGGCCGCCACGGCGGGAGGTTCCAGTCCTGGCCCTGCTGGTTGAACGCGTCGGGCGGCGCGCCCACGCGCACCCGGGCGGCGAACACCTCGCGCAGCGCCCACGTGTCGGCGCCGCCGGGGTGCACGCCGACGGGCAGGTCGTGCACGACCCCCACCGTCATCCCGGCCTCACGCGCCGCGTGGCGGACCTCGTCGAGCTGTTCGTGGCACAGCTGCTGGAGCCAGCCGTGGAACTCGACCCGGTCGGCCAGCTCGGCGCGCGCGGTCGCGACCTCGGGGCTCGCGGGGTCGTGCAGGGCCTCGGGCCACTCGCGCCAGTCGGCGCCGTGCACCTCGGCCAGCGCGCCGAACGTCGCGAAGTCGCGCAGGTCGCCGTCGAGCTCGACGGGCCGCGGGTGGTGCGGGCGCAGCAGCTCCAGCGCGGTGCGCTTGGCGTCCCACACGGCGTCGTAGTCGATGAGGTCCGGAACCGCGTCCGGGGCCAGGGCCAGCACCTTTGCGCGCGTGGCCTCGTCGGCCCCGGCGAACGCCTCGGTGTCGGTGACCCGCAGGTACACGGGGTTCGCGAAGCGGCGGCTCGACGGCGAGTACGGCGAGCGCTCCACGGGGTGCGCGGGCGCGAACGCCTGCACCGGGTTGACCAGCAGCACGCCGGCGCCGAGCTCGGCGGCCGAGCGGGTGGCGGTGGTCCGCAGGTCGCCGAAGTCGCCCATCCCCCACGACCCGGCCGAGTGCAGGGCGTAGAGCTGGAGCATCCAGCCCCACGCGGCGGGCACCTCGGGCAGCTTCGCCGGGACCACGGCCAGCGGCACCCGGCGCTCGCCGTCGACGACGTGGTGCCAGCCCAGCGGCAGGTCGGCCGGCAGCGTGGTGCCGACGGCGCGGGTCGTGCCGTCCTCCAGCTCGACGGTCACCTCCCGGCCCAGTTCGCGCGTGTCACCGGCGCGCACGACGATCGTGGGCGGCAGGTCGGCCGACGCCCGCGCCGCGCGCACGCCCTCCAGTGCCCGGCGGATCGACTCCTCGTTCGAGGCGTCCACGTCGAACTGCGCGAGGACGGCGACCACCACCTCGGCCTCGACCTGCACTTCCACGCGGTCGGAGTTCTCGTAGTGGGTCGCCACGCCGTAGGCGGCGGCCAGCTCGGCCAGCTCGGGCGAAACGTCGGGGGTCGGTGATCCGGAGGCGGTCGGGCTCTGCACCGGCCCAGTCTTGCGGCCCGCGCCGGGGCGCGCCAATCGCCTCGCCGGGCGGCACCCGAATGCCGGATGCGTACAGCGGTGACCGGCCAGTCGGGGGGCGTGCCGGCCGGTCACCGCCACACCCACCGAGAGGACATCCGGTGAACAGAATGACGCGCGGTGGCGCACTTCACTATTTCGGGTGAAGTGCGGCTCGCTCAGCGCGCGAGTGAGCCCGGGTACAGGTATTGGGCAGGCGGGATCACGGAGCTGTGCGCCCACGCCGTGAAGAAGCCCGACAGGTCTTGGCCCGCCTGCGCCGACGCGAAGTGCTCGAAGTCGGGCCAGGACGCGTTGCCGTCGCGGTGCGCGGCGATCCAGTGGTTGAGCAGACCGAAGAACTTGTCGTCGCCCATCGTGCGGCGCAGCGCGTGGAGCATGAGCGAGCCCCGGTCGTAGAGCGCGTAGTCGAGCGGGCGATCTTTGCCCGGGTCGTAGATCGGCACCTGCCAGTAGGCGGCGTCGCCCGCGTTCTGCTCGACGATCGAGCGGTAGCTCTCGTCGAGGTCGGCGCCGTTCTCGGCCTCGTCCCACAGCTGCCCGGTGTACTGGGCGAAGCACTCGGCGAGGCAGCCGTCGCGCCAGTCCGAAAAGGACACCGCGTCGCCGAACCACTGGTGCGCCAGCTCGTGGACGGCCGAGGCGTCGAAGAACGCGCCGTCGTAGGTCGGGCGGGTCTGCGTCTCCAGCGCGAGGCTGCCCTCGGTGGCCTCCGGGGCGACGACGATCGCGCCGGTCGAGTCGAACGGGTACGGGCCGAACGTCTTCGTCAGGAAGCCCATGATCTTCGGCAGCAGGGCCTCGGAGTCGGGGAGGTAACTCGTGTTCTGGCCGTACGCGGTGATCACGGGAGTGCCGTCGGCGAGCTTCGAGGTGTGCACGGTGAACTTGTCGATCGCCATCGTCGTGGCGTAGGAGACGATCGGGTGGTCCTCGTGCCAGCGGAACGTCGTGCGGCCGGCGGAGGTGGTCGTCGGGCCGGGCAGCCCGTTGCCCAGCACCGTCCACCCGGTCGGCACGGTCGCCTCCAGGTGCAACGCCGCCTTGTCCGACGGGTGGTCGTTCAGCGGGAACCAGGCCGTCGCCGAGTGCGGCTCGCCGCTCACGTCGATGCCGCCGCCCACGAGCCGGTGCCAGCTCGCGCCGACCGGCTTGCCGGAGTACACGACGCGCACGGCGAAGGTGCTGCCGCGCAGCACCCGCGTGCGCGGCGTGATCACCAGCTCGTGCGCGCCCGACCGCGCGATCGCCTTCGCGGGCGCGCCGTTCACGGTCACGGCCGAGACCGTGAAGCCCTCCAGGTCGAGGTCGAACCGGTCGAGGTCCTGGCGCGCGGCCGCGTGCACCGTGGTGTCGCCGGTGAACGAACCGGGATCCGCGGGGTCGTACGACACCTTCACGTCGTAGCGCGAGACGTCGTAGCCGCCGTTGCCGTCCTGTGGGAAGTACGGGTCGCCGACGCCGTCCGCGCCGATCGCCGGCGGCTGCGCCATGCCGAGCGCCGCCGCTCCGCTCGCGACGAGGGCGAGCGCTTTGTACCAGCTCATGCGTTGTCCTTCAGGGTTCCGGGGTGGAGGTAGGGCTCGGGCGGGATCACGGTGCTGTGGGCCCACGCGGTGAAGAAGCCGGTGAGGTCGTGGCCGTACTCCTGGGCCGCGAGGTGCTCGAAGTCGGCCCAGGAGGCGTTGGCGTCGCGGTGCTGCGCGAGGAAATCACGCAGGGTCCGGAAGAACACGGCGTCGCCGACGGTGCGGCGCAGCGCGTGCAGCATGAGCGGGCCGACGGTGTAGGAGCCGCCGTAGAAGCCGGCACCCGGGTCCGCGAGCGGGACCTGCCAGAAGTCCGGGCCGGCGCCGGCGAGCGCGGTGCGGTAGTCGGCGTCGAGGTCGTGGCCCTCCTTCGCCTCCCGCCACAGCCATCCGCGTAGGTGGCGAAGCACTCCTTGAGGCAGATGTCGGACCAGCGCGCGACCGCGACGCTGTCGCCGAACCACTGGTGCGCCTGCTCGTGCACGATGTCGGTGAACTGCTCGGGCGGAACCCCGCCCGGGTACACGGGCCGCTCCTGCATCTCGAACCCGCCACCGGTGCCGCCGGGGTAGAAGACGCCGCCGGCCGCGGAGAACGGGTACTTCCCGAAGCGCGAGGACAGGAACCCGAGCACCTCGGGCAGCCGGTCTTCGAACGGCTTCGCGGCTTCGGCGCCCGTGGTGTACGCGTCCACGACCGGGGTCCCGTCGGCGAGGTGTCCCGTGTGGACGGTCATCCGGTCGATCACCACACCCGTCAGGTAGGAGGCCACGGGGTGGTTTTCCGTCCACGAGAACGTCTTGCGGCCGTCGCGCACCACCGGCGGCGCGGGCACGCCGTTGCCCACCACCGCCCAGCCCGGCCGGTCCGGCATCGTCACGGCGAGGTGGAACGTCGCCTTGTCCGACGGGTGGTCGTTCACCGGGTACCAGCTGGACGCGGAATGCGGCTCGCCGAACGCGTGCACCGCACCGGCGTCGTCGGCCGTCATCCAGAAGAACCCCGGCGTGCCCTGGTAGCGCACGCGCACCCGGAAGGACTGCCCGCGCCGCAGGGGTTTCGCGGGCGTGATCACGAGCTCGTGCTCCCCGGTGCACGTGAACGCCGCGGGCGCGCCCGCGACCGTGACGCTCTGCACGGTGAGGCCTTCGAGATCGAGGTCGAAGCGGCTCAGGTCCTGGGTGGCGACGGCGTCGGCTGCCGTGTCGCCGGTGAGGTGGTCGGGTTTCGCCGGGTCGTAGTCCAGCGCGACGTCGTAGTGGCTCACGCGGTAGCCGCCGTTGCCGTCCTGCGGGAACAGCGGGTCGCCGGCGCCGTCGGACCCGGGGCTCGGGGCGGCGACCGCCGTGCCCGAGATGAGCACGAGGATCGAGCCGGTGGCGACCGCGGTCGCCCACACTCTCTTCAGCACCGCGCCAGGCTGGCAGAACGGCGGGCCGAATCGGTCAGGAACTTGTCAGGGTCGGATGAGGGTTCTGTGATCGAGTTTGCCCGCGAGCCGTCCGAGCCAGGCCACGACTTCGGCCGGCTCGCGGTCCGGCAGCCCGAAGATCACTTCCGTGACACCGGCCGCTTCGAGCCGTGCGAGGCCTTCGGGATCGGGCCGCGGGCCGAGTGCGGCCACCGCCGGCTCGCCGGCGCGGCCCTCGGTGCGCCAGATCTCCCGCAGCAGCCCGACATTCGCCTCGACGTCCACTTCGGACGGTGTGGTGAGCCAGCCGTCGGCCGAGCGTGCGATCCAGCGGAACGTGCGCTCGGTGCCGGCCGCGCCCACGAGCACGGGAACCCGCTCCTGCACCGGTTTCGGCCACGCCCAGCTCGGCCCGAACGCCACGTGCTCGCCCTCGTGGCTCGCCACCTCGTCGGTCCACAAGGCACGCATCGCGTCGAGGTACTCGCGCAGCACGGTGCGACGCCGGCCCGCGGGCACGCCGTGGTCGGCCAGCTCGTCGGTGTTCCACCCGAACCCGACGCCGAGCGTGACTCTCCCACCGGAGAGGTGGTCCAGCGTGGCGATCGTCTTGGCGAGCGTGATCGGGTCGCTCTCCACCGGGAGCGCGACCGCCGTGGCCAGGCGGATGCGCGTGGTGACCGAGGCCGCCGTGGCGAGCGAGACCCACGGGTCGAGCGTGCGCAGGTACCGGTCGTCGGGCAGGCTCGCGTCGCCGGTGCGCGGGTGCGCGGCCGTGCGCCTGACCGGGATGTGGGTGTGCTCGGGAACGTAGAAGGTGTCGAACCCGGCCGATTCGGCCGCCCGCGCCGCCGCCGCGGGGGTGATCCCGCGGTCGCTCGTGAAGAGCACGATGCCGTATCTCACGGCTCCCGACAGTATTAGAACGTGTTTCAGTTTGCAACGAAATCCGCCTGACGGCCGGAAGTGTTCTACAGTGAGCAGGTGGCCTCCGGGCCACGGAGCACCGCACCACCCGTCCGGTTTGGCGATTATTCCTGGAAAAGCGGCGCTTGACGTGGGGTGGGCCCGGGGATTCAACTGGTAGGGCGATCACCCGGCCCGATCCGTCCTGAGGAGGGGGTCATGCTTCCCCATCGTGACCGCAGTGCACTGCGGAAGATCGAAGAAGAGCTGGCCGCGAGCGACCCCGACTTCGTCGCGGCCCTGAGCGCCGGCGCCCCGCCCGTGCGATCGCGCACGTGGCTCGCCACGTTGATCCTGGCCGACGTCACCGTGGTGCTGATGATCGTGGTCGGGCTGCTGGCCGGCAGCACCGGCATGTTCCTGTGGGGCCTCGTCACGGTCCCTGTGCTCGTCTGGGTCCACCGGTCGATCCTGATGCGCAAGCGCAATCACACGGCCGACGACGCGAAGGCCTAGCGCAGGCTCAGAGCATCGCGGTGATGTTCGGCCGGATACCGAGCAGCGCCTTCCCGTAGATCTCGTGGTTCACCGCCGGCTGTGCCATCGCGTGGGTCAGTGCGAAGTTCGCGTCGCGCCAGATGCGCTGCAACGGATGCGCGTCGGCGAACCCTCCTGTGCCGTGCGCCGCCACGAGGATCCCGATCGCGTCGACGACGCTCTGCACCGCCAGCCCGATGTCCCCGTGCACTCGCCCCCGCGCCAGTTCGGTCATCGGTTCCCCACTCGCGAGGGCCGCGTCGACGTCACCCGCGGCTCGCGCCGAATGCAGGTGCGCGGTGTCGATTTTCAACGCCGCCTCGGCGAACCGCACCTGGAACACCGCCGAATCGGCTTGGCGCGCATACACGGTTCCGGTCACACCTTTTGCCGACGCGGCCTCGCGCACCAGGCGCAGCGCGGCCCGGCCGAGTCCCAGCTGCGGCGCCGCGAGCACCACGGTCAGGTACGGCGCGAAGACTGAAACACGTTCCAGAAGGGCGGCCGTACGCACAACGCGGTGCTCGGGCACGAAGAGCTCGTCCGCGACCACCGTGTCACTGCCCGTGCCGCGCATGCCGGCGACGGCCCACGTGCGCTCGACGGCGTAGTCACCCGCCGGCACGAGCGCCATCGCGGGTTCGCCGTTGTCCCCCACCGGGATCCCCAGCAGCGCCCAGCCCGCGTGCGTGATCCCCGACGCGTACGGCCAGCGCCCGCCGACGCGGTACCCGCCGGGCACCCGCTCGGCCCGGGCCGTCGGCGCGAGCGCGCCGGCGATCTTCGCCTGTGCGTCCGCGCCGAACACGTCGTCCTGCGCCGGCTCCGGGAAGAGACTCACCACCCACGCGCACGCGTTCACGAGCGTGAGCACCCACGACGTCGCGCCGTCGGCCTCGCCCGCCTCCGCGCCGACGTCCAGCAGTGTCCGCAGGCTCGCCTCGTGGCCGCCGAAGCGCCGCGGCGTGCCGAGCCGGAACAGGCCGGCGTCGTCGAGGGCGCGCACGGCCTTGTCGGTGAGCCTGCGGTCGGTCTCCCCCTGCGCGGCCTCGGCGGTGAGCAGGGGCCGCAGCTCCCGCGCCCGCGCGACAAGATCGTTCACGGCTCCAGTGTGCCCGCGCGGCTCACTTCCCGGCCACCGCGCGCTCCAGCAGCGGCGTGATCCGGTAGGGCACCATCTCGCGCATCACTAGCGCGTTGTGCGTGCGCTCCACGCCGGGGATCTCGAGCATCTGCCCGGCGATGCGGTAGAGGTCGTCGGCCTCGCGGGCCACGACGTGCACCAGCAGGTCGGACTGCCCGGTCAGCCCGCGCACCTGCAGCACCTCCGGCACCGCGGCCAGCGCGCGGCCGACCTCGTCGAGCAGCCGCTGCGTGACCTGCACGGTCACGAACGCCGTGAGCGGGTAGCCCAGCGCGGCGGGGTCGATCCGGTGCTCGACCGAGCGCAGCGAGTCGCCCTGTTCCAGCCGCGCGAGGCGGCTCTGCACGGTGTTGCGCGAGAGGCCGAGCTCGTCGGCCAGCGCGACCGCGGTGGCACGCGGGTTGCGGTTGAGCGCGAGCAGGATCCGGGCGTCGGTGGCGTCGAGCCGCTGGCCACTGGGCATGGTGCGCAGTCCTCTCGGCGCCTGAAGGCGCGATTCTGGGCGTTCTGCTCACTGAACAGACCATCGGTTGTGCAGCATACCCAGCTCTGTTGGACTGAAGACCGCGTTACGCCCAAGAAGATCGCAGAGAGGTCGTTGTCGTCGTGAGCAGTCCAGCCGCCGAGCGCACACCGGGAACCGCAGCGGACACAGAAGTCCTGCGCGAGGTGCAGAACCGCGTGCTCTGGCTTTCGACCGCGATCATCGACCACGCCAACCGCGTGCGCCCGAACCCGACCGGCCTCAAGGTCGGCGGCCACCAGGCCTCCAGCGCGTCGATGGTCTCGATCATGACCGCATTGTGGTTCGCGCGGCTGCGCGCCGAGGACCGCGTGTCGGTGAAGCCGCACGCCTCCCCCGTGCTCCACGCGATCAACTACCTGCTCGACGGCCTCGACGAGAAGTACCTGACGTCGCTGCGCGAGTTCGGCGGACTGCAGAGCTACCCGTCGCGCTCGAAGGACCCCGACCAGGTCGACTACTCCACGGGCTCGGTCGGCATCGGCGCCACCGCGCCGATCTGGGGCGCGCTGGCGCGGCGCTACGTCGAGTCGACCACCGGCGGCGCGGGCACCGGCCGCCAGTACTCGCTCGTCGGCGACGCGGAGCTCGACGAAGGCGCGGTCTGGGAGTCCATTCTCGACCCGAACGTGCAGGAGCTCGGCGAGGTCGTGTGGATCGTCGACCTCAACCGCCAGTCGCTCGACCGCGTGGTGCCCAACATCGGCGCCACGCGCCTGCAGGGCATGTTCGACGAGGCGGGCTGGCAGGTGCTCACCGTCAAGTACGGCCGGCTGCTTCAGGAGCTGTTCGAGCGCCCGGGCGGCGAGGCCCTGCGCCGGCGGATCGACGACATGCCCAACCCCGAGTACCAGCGCCTGCTGCGCTGCACGCCGGCCCAGCTGCGCGAGCGCCTGGCGTCGGCGGAGCTGGCACCGCTGCTGGACTCGCTCGACGACGAGACGCTGCACGCCGCGATCCGCAACCTCGGCGGCCACGACCTGTCCGCGCTGCTCGACTCGTTCGACGCCATCGACGACCGCCGTCCCACGGTGATCTTCGCCTACACCGTCAAGGGCTTCGGCCTCGCGAGCGAGGGCCACCCGCAGAACCACTCGTCGCTGCTCACGGCCGAGCAGCTCGGGCAGCTGGCCGAGCGCGTCGGCACGTCGGTCGACGACCCGTGGCACAAGTTCCCCGAAGGCTCGGCCGCGGCCCGTCTGTGCGCCGAGACCGCGGCGCGGCTGCACCGCGAACCCGTGGTGGCCCACGAGGTTCCGGCCATTCCCGCCGACATCGGCCGCACGCCCTCGGGTCGCACGACCACGCAGGCGGCGCTCGGGCGCGCGCTGCTCGACCTGACCCGGGAAGCGCCCGAAGCCGCGAAGCTCGTCGTGACGCTGTGCCCCGACGTCTCGTCGAGCACCAACCTCGGCGGGTGGGTCAACAAGGTCGGTGTGTGGTCGCCGCAGGAACGCGTCGACTGGTTCGCCGACGACCCCGAGACGATCCTGCACTGGCGCGAACGGCCCACCGGGCAGCACCTGGAGCTGGGCATCGCCGAGGTGAACCTGGTGAGCGCGCTGGGCGAGCTGGGCACCACGTGGTCGCGCTGGGGCCGGCCGCTGCTGCCCATCGGCGTGCTCTACGACCCCTTCGTGGAACGCGCGCTGGAGCCGTGGTCGTTCGGCATCTACGGCGGCGGGCAGTCGATCCTCGTCGGCACGCCCTCGGGCGTCACGCTGGCGCCGGAGGGCGGCGCGCACCAGTCGGTGACCACACCGTCGGTCGGGCTCGAGCAGCCGGGCTGCATCACCTACGAACCGGCGTTCGCGATCGACGTCGAGTGGACGCTGCTGGCTTCGCTGGGCCGCCTCGGCCGGCCCGACGGCACGTCGGCGTACCTGCGGCTCTCGACCCGGCCCGTGGAGCAGAACCTCGCCGCGGTGCCCACGGACCTCGCCGCGCGCGAACGCCGGCGCCGCCAGGTCGTGGCCGGCGCCTACCCGATCCGCACGGCCGCGGTCGCCCGCCCGGACGTGACGATCGTGGCGATGGGCGCGATGGTCACCGAAGCGCTGGCCGCCGCCGACCGCCTCGACGCGCTGGGCAAGCACGCCGACGTCGTGTGCGTGACGAGCGCGGGCCTGCTGTTCCGCGCGCTGCAGGCGCGCTCGGGCCAGGACACCGCCGACACGTGGATCCTCGACTCCGCGCTGCCGTCCGAGCGCTCGGCGCCGATGGTGACGGTGCTCGACGGGCACCCGCACACGCTCGCGTTCCTGGCCGGCGTGCACCGCGTGCGGGCCGCGCACCTGGGCGTGACCCGGTTCGGGCAGTCGGGCGACCTGGAGAGCGTCTACCGCCACCACGGCATCGACACCGACAGCATCATCCGCGCCGCGCTGGACGTCGCGGACTGACGCGCCGGTCGCCCGCGGTGGGCTCCGAAACGGCTAGAGGCCGCCGCGGGCGATGAGCTGGCGCACGATCACGTCCTGCTGGATCTCGTTGGTACCCTCGCCGACGATCATCAGCGGGGCGTCGCGGAAGTAGCGCTCCACGTCGAACTCGGTGGAGTAGCCATACGCGCCGTGCACGCGGATGGCGTCGAGTGCCACCTCCATCGCGGCCTCGGAGCAGAACAGCTTCGCCATACCGGCCTCGAGGTCGGAGCGCGCGCCGGAGTCGTACTGCCGTGCGGCGTGCAGGATGAGCTGGCGCGCGGCCGTCAGCTTCGTCGCCATGCCGGCCAGGTGGTTGCCCACCGCCTGGTGCTTCCAGATCGGCTTGCCGAACGACTCGCGTTCCTGCGCGTAGCGGAACGCGTCGTCGAACGCGGCCCGGCCCACGCCGAGCGCGCGCGAGGCGACCTGGATCCGGCCGATCTCCAGGCCGCGCATCATCTGCGCGAAGCCGCGGCCCTCTTCCCCGCCCAGCAACGCCGACGTGGGCACGTGACAGTCCGAAAAGGACAGTTCACACGTCTCCACGCCCTTGTAGCCGAGCTTGCCCAGGTCGCGCGAGACCTCGAAGCCGGGCACCTTCTCCATCAGCAGCACGCTGATGCCGCGGTGCTTGGGTTCGGCGTCGGGATCCGTCTTGCACAGCAACGCCACCAGCCCCGCGCGGCGCGCGTTGGTGATCCACGTCTTCGTGCCGTCGACCACGTACCCGTCGTCGACCCGGCGGGCCCGCGTGCGCATCGCCTGCAGGTCGGAGCCGCCGCCCGGTTCGGTGAGCGCCATCGCGGCCCGCAGCTCGCCGGTCGCCATGCGCGGCAGGAACTTCTGCTTCTGCTCTTCCGTGCCGTACATGAGCAGCAGCTTCGCGACGACGGTGTGCCCGCCCATCGCACCCGCCAGGCTCATCCAGCCGCGCGCCAGTTCCGCGGTGACGAGCGCGTAGCACGGCGTGGACACCTTGACCTCGCCGTAGGGCTCCGGGATGGCCAGGCCGAAGACGCCGAGCTCCTTCATGCGCTCGATCAGCGCCTCGGGGTAGGTGTCCGAGTGCTCCAGATCGCGCGCGACGGGGCGCACGTCGCGGTCGACGAACTCGGCCACGGTGTCCACAATGGCCTGTTCCTCGGTGTCGAGCTCTCCCATCAGACCTCCGCGATCCGGATCAGCGACCGAGCGCCCTGGCCCGCGCGCATGCGGTCGAACGCCTCGGGCACCTCGTCGAGGGAAATCCGGTGCGTCACCAGGCTTTCCAGGTTCAGCTCGCCGGAGCGCACCTCTTCGGCGAGCACCGGGATGTCGCGGTCCGGGTCGGACGCGCCGTAGACGGTGCTGGTGAGCGTGCGCGCGAAGTGGAAGATCTCCAGCGGGTTGAAGACCACCTCCTGGTCACGCCGCCCGACCCCGACCACCGTGCAGTGGCCGCCGCGGCGCACCGAGCTCCACGCCGTGCGGATCGTCGCGGCCGCGCCCACGCACTCGAAGGCGTGGTCGGCGCCGCGGCCCTCGGTGAGGCCGCGCACCTGCTTGGCGAGCTTTTCCTCGCTCAGCAGGAAGTGCGTCGCCCCGGCTGCGCGGGCGAGCTCTTCCTTCTCCGGCGAGACGTCCACGGCGATGATCGGCGACGCGCCGGCCAGCTTCGCGCCCAGCACCGCGCAGAGCCCGATGCCGCCGAGGCCGACCACGAGCACCGACTGTCCACTGCGGACCTTCGCGGTGTTGCGCACGGCGCCGACGCCCGTGAGCACGGCGCAGCCCATCAGCGCCGCCAGGTCGAGCGGCACGCCGTCGGGCAGCGGCACCACGGACTTGCCGGGCAGCACCGTCTCCTCGGCGAACCCACCGACGCCGAGCACGACGTTGAGCGGCTCGCCGTCCACCTCGCCGCGGGGCAAGGTCGTGATGCCTTCGATCGTGGAGCACAGCCACGGTTCTCCGGCCTGGCAGAACCAGCACTCACGGCACGCCGCGGCCCAGTTGAGCACGACCCGGTCGCCGGGCTTGACGTGCGTGACCTCCGCGCCGGCCTCGGCGACGATGCCCGAAGCCTCGTGGCCGGGTACGAACGGGTACTGGGGTTTCAGCGTGCCGTCGACCATCGACAGGTCGGAGTGGCAGACGCCGGCGGCGGCGATCCGCACCCGCACGTCGGCCGGGCCGACAGGCGGCAGCACGATGTCGCGGACCTCGGGCACGGCACCCGGCTCGCGCACGACCACGGCTTTGACCACGGTGTCTTCTCCTTCGTCGCGCTCGAGTGGCTCAGAGCTGGATGGACTTGATCTCGGTGAACTCGTCGAGCGCCGGGCGGCCCATCTCGCGGCCCACGCCCGAGGACTTGTAGCCGCCGAAGGGCGCCAGCGGGTTGTAGGCGCCGCCGTTCACGTCGATCTGGCCCGTGCGCACGCGGCGCGCGAACGCCAGCGCGCGGTCCTGGTCGCCCGACCAGACGGCTCCGTGCAGGCCGTACTTCGAGTTGTTGGCGATCCGCAGCGCGTCTTCCTCGTCGTCGAACGGGATGATCGACAGCACCGGGCCGAAGATCTCCTCCTGCGCGATCGTCGAGTCCGGGTCCACACCCGCGAACACGGTCGGGCGCACGAAGTAGCCGGTGTCGAGCCCCTCGGGGGTTTCGGCGCCGCCGGTCACCAGCGTCGCGCCTTCGGAGACGCCCTTGGCGATGAACTCCCGCACGCGTTCGCGCTGGGCCGCCGACACCAGCGGGCCGAGTTTCGTCTTCGCGTCCAGCGGGTCGCCGGGCGTGAAGCCCTCGGCGAACTTCTTCGCCAGCGCAACGGCTTCCTCGTGCTTCTCGCGCGGCACGAGCATGCGCGTCCACGCGGTGCAGGTCTGGCCGGCGTTGAGGAAAGCGTTGGAGACGCCCACCTTCACGGCGGTGGCGAGGTCGGCGTCGTCGAGGATCACGTTGGCGGACTTGCCACCCAGCTCCAGGGTCACGCGCTTGACCGAGCGCGCGGCGACCTCGGCCACGCGCGTGCCGGCGCGCACGGACCCGGTGAACGACACGACGTCGACCTCCGGGTGCGTCGCGAGCGCCTCGCCGACCACCGGGCCGTACCCGGTGACCAGGTTGACCACACCGGCGGGGAAACCGGCCTCGTGGATCGCGTCGAACAGCTGGTAGGCGCTCAGCGGCGCGACCTCGCTGGGCTTGACCACCACGGTGCAGCCGGCGGCCAGCGCGGGCGCGATCTTGCACGTGATCTGGTGCAGCGGGTAGTTCCACGGCGTGATCGCCGCGACGACCCCGGCGGCCTCGCGCACGATCAGCGAGTTGCCGACCTTCTCCTCCGGCGCGTCTTCGCCCAGCAGGTCCACATACGTCTGCACGTCGGTCTGCGGCAGCGCGGCCTGGATGCGCGTGGCGATGCGCAGCGGCGTGCCGACGTCGCGCGCGATCGTCTCGCCGATCTCCTCGGCGCGCTTGGCGAGTCCTTCGTGCAGCTTGCGCAGCAGCTCCGCGCGTTCGGCGCGGGTGGTGGCCGACCAGGCCGGGAAGGCCTCGCGCGCGGCCCGCACCGCGCGGTCGACGTCGTCGGCCGAGCCTTCCGGGATCTGCGCCTGCACCTGTTCGGTGGCCGGGTTCTCGACGGCGATCGTGGCGGCGCCCGCCGCCGGGACCCACTCGCCGCCGATGTACAGCACGTTGCGCTCTTGCACCGAGTCTCCTTCGACCGGGAACCGCCTTCGCGGCGGATTCTATAGAAAACTCGCGCGCACTGCCCAGTGCGGATTCGTCACTCGCCCGCGAGCACGCCCTGCGCCGCGAGGAAGTCGACGAGCAGATCGCCGGCGAGGCGGATGTGCGCGCTCATCGCGGTGCGCGCCGGCGCGGTCGCCCCTTCGCGCAGCGCGGCGAGGATCGGTTCGTGGCCGTCGCGCGCGGCGAGCGGCCAGCCGGGGATGTCGGCATAGGCGGTGAACGGCACGTACCGCAGCGTCAGCGACAACATCCAGGTGAGCTTCGGCGCGGCCGCTGCGTGGTTCACGCGGCGGTGCAGCTCGAAGTCGGCGCGTTCGGTGGCGTCGAGATCCCCGGCGGACACGGCGCGTTCCAGCTCGTCCTGCAGGTCGGCCAGACCGGCGAGATCCGCGGCGGTGAGCCGCCCCGCGGCGCGGGCCGCGAGCTCGCCGGAGAGGTAGGCCTGTGTGTCGTAGAGGTCGGTCACGTCCTGGCGGGTCACCGGAACCACGCTGAAGCCGCGGCCGGGCCGGAAGTCGACCATGCCCTCGCCGGTCAGCGACATCAGTGCCTCGCGCACCGGAGTCGCGCTCACGCCGAGCTGTTCGGCGAGGTGCTCGGTGCGCAGCCGTTCGCCGCCGCGCACGGCGCCGCTCATGATGAGGTCGCGGACCTGCTTGGCCACCCGCGGGCTCAGCCGCTCCCCCGGCTGCCGCGTCTGTCCGGCTTCTGCCACGAAACGACCACCCTGCGGGGCTCCGGCGACGATTCACGCCATCGTAGCGCCGGACGATCCGCCGTGCGGCCGCTACCGCGCGGGCGCCGCCCGGCCTAGCGTTCGCCGCATGGAATCCCGCTTGGAAAACCTCGACGCGGCCGGGCAGCGGATCGCCTACCGCACCAGCCCAGGTTCCGGCCCCGCCGTGGTGTTCGTGCACGGCAACTCCTCGTCCTCGGCGGCGTGGGCTCACGTGCTCGACGGCCCCTTCGGGCGGCGGTTCCGCGTGCTCGCGCTCGACCTGCCGGGCCACGGCGAGTCCGCGCGCGCGAAAGACCCGGCCACCTACTCGATCCCCGGTTATGCACGGGTGGTCGCGGACTTCGCCGCGGCGGCGGGCGCCGGCGACGCCGTGCTCGTCGGCTGGAGCCTCGGCGGGCACATCGCGCTCTCGGCCTCGACGCGGCTGCCCGGCGTGCGCGGGATCGTCGTGCACGGCACGCCGCCGGTCTCCTCGCCGGCGGACCTCGCCACGGCGTTCCTGCCGAACCCGGCCGTGGCCACGGGGTTCACCGGCGAAGTGTCCCGAGAGGACGCGGCGGAGTACGCCCGCGCCCAGCTCGCGCTCGGCTCGCCGCTGCCGCTCGACGCGGCGGTCGCGCACATCCTCGCCACCGACCCCGAGGCGCGCGCGGGGCTCGGCCGCAGCCTGCAGAGTGCCGAGAACGCCGACGAGCGCGCGATCGTCGCCGGCGCCCGCGTGCCGGTGGCGATCCTGCACGGCGCGCTCGAGCAGCTGGTGAACCTCGAGTACCTGCGCACCGTCACCTCGCCACGGCTGTGGCGCGGTGAAGTCCAGGTGCTGCCCGGCGCCGGCCACACCCCGCAGGACGAAACTCCCGACGCGTACGAGGCGGTGCTCACCGCGTTCCTCGACGATCTCGCGTGATCCGGATCACCCGGAGAACCTCCGCCGCCACCGCGAGCGTCTTGCCCGGATGAGTCCCACGCCGTGGGGCCGTGCGGCAGGTGTCCGAAGTGGACACCCGAGGAGGGAGAACACCGTGGGGAACCGGAAAGCGGTGCTGGTGGCGGCCGTGGCGGTGACGCTGGCGGCGGCGGGCACGATCGGGATCACCACCGCGTCGGCGAGCGGCGACCAGCCGCCGGAGGGCGCGCGGGCCACCGTGCACGTGAGCCCGAACCCGGCCACCGCGCGGGGCCAGGAAGTGTCGATCACCGGCGACTGCGGGAGCGGCACCGGGCTGAAGTCCGTGCTGGGCGGGCTGCCGGACCACCCGGCGCTCGTCGACATCCGCGTCGTCGACCCGAACCCGGCGCACTACGGGGCCATGGCCCGGGTGTCGGACGGGATCGGTTCGGGCGTCGGGCCGGTCCTGGTCGACTGCGGGGGCGAAGCGGGCGTGACCCTGCTGGTCACGCGCTTCTGAGCCGAGCACGGGGATCCCGCCGCCGGGATCCCCCGGACCGGCGCCGCCGTTCGGCACCACTGTGAGGTTGCTGTGCATCCGGGCACTCAGCGTGCTTTGCGCCCGAAAGCGTGCTGACCTGGACGAGTGGTGATCAACGTTTCGCGGGCGACGCTGGCGGTGGCGGCCGCCGCGGTGCTGGTGCTGACGGGCGGCGCGGCAATGTCCACGTCGGTCGCGGACTCCGACGGGCTGCTCGGCGGCGACCCGGTCGCGAGCGCGGCCGTGCCCTCGTCACCCGCACCGGCACCCACGACCGCGGCCACCGACGCGGTCGGCGCGTTGTTCTCCGGGGGCAAGCACTTCTGCTCCGCCAGCGTGGTGCACAGCCCGGCCGGCGACCTCGTGCTCACCGCCGCGCACTGCCTCGGCGGCGGCACCGAGGGCCTCACGTTCGAGCCCGGCTACCACGACGGCGTCGCCCCGTACGGCAGCTGGACGGTGACCGCCGCGGCCGTGCCGGCGGGCTGGACCGCCTCGGCCGACCAGGACCTCGACTTCGCGTTCCTCACCGTCACCCGGCCCGGCACCGCCGCGTCGCTGGAAAGCCTGACCGGGGCGAACCGGCTGGGGGTGGACCGGGGCTTCACGAACCCGATCACGCTCACCGGCTACCCGGACACGGCCGACGCCCCGGTCGTCTGCGCCAACACCACGACCCAGTCCGACACCTACCAGCAGCGCGTGGAGTGCCCCGGCTTCCCCGACGGCACCAGCGGCGGCCCGTGGGTCACGGCGGCCGACCCGGCGACCGGGCTCGGCACGGTGGTCGGCGTGATCGGCGGCTACGAGCAGGGCGGCGACACCCCGGACGTGTCCTACAGCGCCTACTTCGACGGCGACATCCAGCGGCTCTACGACTCCGTCACGGCTGGTTCCGGCAGGTAACAACCAGCACAGTCTCTTGTAGGGACGGACTTCCGCCAGCTAGGTTGCTTTTGCCAACCGAGTCGACGGGAGCCCCGTTCATGTCCCCAGCCCCGGTCCGTCCCGGCGCGGTCCTCCTCGTGGTCTCGGCCGCGACCTTCCTCGCGAGCCTCGACCTGTTCATCGTCACGGTCGCGTTCCCGGCGATCCGCACGGCCTTCACCGGCGCCGATCTCGCGACGACGTCGTGGGTGCTCAACGGCTACACCGTGCTCTTCGCCGCCTTCCTCGCCCCGGCGGGCCGGCTGGCCGACCGCTACGGCCGCCGTCGGCTGTTCCTGCTGGGCGTCGCGGTGTTCACACTGGCCTCCGCCGCGTGCGCGGCGGCGACGTCGATCGAGCTGCTGGTGGCGTTCCGCGCGCTGCAGGCGGTGGGTGCGGCGCTGGTGATGCCGACCGCACTGGCGCTGCTGCTCACGGCGTTCCCGCCGCACCGGCGGTCGATGGCGGTCGGGGTGTGGGCGTCGATCGGCGCGGTGGCGGCGGCGCTCGGCCCGCCCGTCGGTGGTCTGCTGGTGGAAGCGTCGTGGCGCTGGGTGTTCCTGGTGAACCTGCCGATCTGCCTGCTCACGCTCGGGTTCGGGCCGCGGGTGCTGCGCGAGACGCGCGACGGCACCACCGGCGTGCCCGACCTCCTCGGCGCGCTCGGCCTGCTCGTGGGTGTCGGGGCGCTCGCATACGCGCTGGTCGAGGCGCCCGACCGCGGCTGGGGTTCGCCGACGGTGCTCATCGCATTCGCCGTCGCCACGGTGGCGCTCGCGTGGGTCCCGTGGCGCTCGGCGCGCCACGCCGTGCCGGTGCTCGACCTGCCGGCGCTGCGCGTGCCGACGCTGTGGCTGGCGTGCCTCGCGGTCGCCGTGTTCTCGGCGGGCTTCGGCGCGATGCTGTTCGGCAACGTGCTGTTCCTGACCTCGCAGTGGCACGACTCGATCCTCGTGGCGGGCCTCTCGCTGGCGCCCGGCCCGCTCGTGGTCGTGCCGATGTCTCAGCTCGCCGGTCGGCTCGCGCACCGCACCGGCCCCGGGCCGGTGATCGCGGCCGGCGGCCTGGCCCTCGCGCTAGGCGTGACGGTGTGGCTGCTGCGGATGGGGCCCGAGCCGGCGTACCTGTCAGCGATGCTGCCGGGGCAGCTGCTCACGGGCGTCGGCGTGGGCCTCACCATGCCGAGCGTCTCCGGCATCGTCGCCACCGTCCTGCCCGCCGCCCGCTGGGGCGCGGGATCGTCGATGATCAACACCAGCCGTCAGATCGGCACGGTGCTCGGCACGGCCGTGCTCGTCGCGATCTACGCCGGCGCGCAGGACCTCGCGGCCTTCCGCCGCGGCTGGCTGCTCATCGTCGGCACCGGCCTCGCCACGTCGTTGGCCGGCGTCGCGATCGCCACCCGGCGGCGCACGGACCACGTGCCCGAGAGCGCGCCGGAACCCACGCTCGCCACGCGAACTTGACCTGGAGCGCGCTCAAGCTCCTCACCGCCCCGCTCGACCTCGCAGCTCCGGCCGCGGCATCGACCTGTTCATCGGCGGCGCGGGCGTGCTGGCCCACCGGCTGGAACGCGTCGGCCCCGGCGGGGAACGGCAGTTCGCGAATCGCGGGAGGCGGACTAGTACCGCTGTGCGTACCAGGTCGGCGGCTCGCCGAACATGCTCTTGAAGTCGCGGATGAAGTGGCCCTGGTCGGCGTAGCCGAGGTCCGCCGCCAGCGCGGCCCAGTCGATCGCCCCGTCCGCAGCCATGCGCGCGGTCACCTCGTGCAGGCGGTAGCGGCGGATCACCCACTTGGGCCCGATGCCGACGTACTCCGCGAACAGCCGTTGCAGCCCCCGCACGCTCAGCCCCAGCTCGTCGGCGAGGCGTTCGACCCTCGTCACGGCCGTGTCCTCGGCGATCAGCTCGACCGCGGCCACCGCCTGGCGCACCCGGGGGTCGTCGTCCGGCAGGTGTTTCAGCAGGAACGCGTCCACGGTCGGCACGTCGAGCGTCGTGGGCAGGTCGGGGCCGAAAACCTCGGCCGCCGGGACGACGCGGTCGGTGATCGTCGAAACGGAGGCGCCGAGGAACGAGCGGAAGCAGCCCGGCCGGAACGCGACGCCGAAGACGTGGTCGCGGCCCCCGAGGACCTTGATCCGGTAGCCGCTGCACACGCCGTTGACGTCCGCGCGGCCGCCGCCGAACGACAGGTGCACGTTCGGGTAAGGCACGATCTTCTGCCGGTAGGGCTCGGCGTAGTCCCAGCGCGCCTCCCAGTACCGCTCCACCCAGGGCGCGAGCGCCGGCGACGGGTCGTGGAACGCGTGGCTCTGATACCTGGTCCACGCACTCCGCAGCTCACGAACATCCCGCCCCACCCGGCAGAGTGTACGTCGCCTTTGTCCAATACCCCCCGGCCCGCACCGCCTAGCGTCGCCCCCATGTCACACGTATCCGACGCGGCCGGGGCCATGGCCGCCCTCGCCGGCACCATCACCGACGACCAGCTCGCCAACAAGACTCCGTGCACGGAGTACGACGTGCGGGCGCTGGTCAACCACCTCCTGTTCTGGGGTCCGTCGCTCGCCGGCGCCGGCCGCAAGGAGTCCGTTCCGCAGCCGGCGGCGGCCGAGTCCGATGTGGACCTGACGGCCGGCGACTGGCGCGGTCGCCTGCTCGCCCTGCTGGACGACCTCACGTCGTCGTGGGCGCCGCCGAGCGCCTGGCAGGGCGAGACGACCATGGGCACACCGCACACGCTGCCCGCGCCCGTCATGGGCGACATGATCGTCGGCGAGCTGGCCGTGCACGGCTGGGACCTGGCCGCCGCGACCGGGCAGCGGCTGGACCTGCCCGCCGACCTGCTGGCGCACCTGCACGACACGGTGCTCGCCGGCGTGGAGCAGGGGCGGGCGATGGGCATGTACGGACCGGAGGTCGAGGTACCAGCCGACGCACCCACCTTGGACCGCATCCTCGGCCTGACCGGCCGCGATCCCGCCTGGACGTAGTCTCCCGGCCGGTGAGGTGACCGCAGCCGGCCCGGCGTGGACGCCCGAGAAGACCCGCGCGATGGGCGGACGACGTAGAATTGTGTTGTGCCACAACGCGAATACAGCACTGCGGACATCAAGCTGATCGAGTTCGACGAGTCTGTTCGCCACTGGCCGGGGATGTACTTCGGTGTCACTCTCGACGACCCGAAGCTGCCGACCGACGTCCTCATTGGCGTCATCGGCCACGCCGTCCATCCCGCAACGCATCTGGCTGACCCGCGCAGCCCTGTGGTCCGAGTCGAGATTCTCGGTGACCTCACCTTCTCGATCACCGACGACCAGCTCTGCCCGGCCGAGCGCTGCCGCGTGCCGGAACGCGGTTACTTCGAATCGCTGCTGGGCCCGGACCGATGGACACTCGCGGCCGCCGCAGTCGTGAGCCGACGGACGGTCGTCGAAGTGTGGCGGGCCGGGAGTGGCCTGAGCCAGGAGCTCTCCGGCCTGCGCCCGGTCGGATCGCCCGAGTCATTCACCGCATCCCACGGGCGGGGCACCACCGTGACGATCGAATTGGATCCCGACTGCCTTGGCGCGAACGCGGCGATCACCACCGATATTGACACGCTTGCCCTGTATCACCAGGACGACTGCGGGACCGCCGCGCCGCACCAGGTCACCATCAACGACCGCCGTGGCGGGCGCTGACTCGGGAGAGGCGGGGCGTGGTCGGTGAACAGCTCGACGAGCTGCCGAAGACCGCGGCCGCCGAGCAGGCCGAGCGCCGCAGTGGCGCGGCTGTGGCGGCGTTCCGCGGAGCTGGTCGACGGGCTCGCGGGCTGAAAGTCCGAAGTGGACGCTCAGCGCGAACTCGGTGGCGCAGCCGGCACCTGATGCAGCGTCAGGTTCGGCCCGACGGCCGGGTCGGCCGTCCACGCGCCCGACTCGGCCGTCCAGGTCTGGCCGGCGAAGGTGACCTTGTCGACGCCCACCGTGGCGGCGCGGGCGACCAGCCAGGTGCTGATCGCCCAGCCCTGTGCGGCCGGGTGGGCGCCGCTGAGGCGGGCCGTGCCCAGTTCGGCGTCGGCGGTCTTCACGAGGTCGGCGGTGGCCGGGCCGACGGTGATGTTGCGGCAGGTCAGCGCGGCCGGGATCTGGCCGGTCAACGCGCTCGCCGCAGCGCGCGCGACGGGTTCCCACTGGGCGTAGGCGTCGGGTGCGGCGGAGCGCTGCACCGCCTGCGCCGCCTCGGTGATGGGCATCGACTCCCAGCCCGAGAGCTTGGCGAGCTTCGTGTAGAACGCCGTGGCCGCGTAGACCGGGTCCTGCAGCTGCGCCGGCGTGCCCCAGCCCTGGCTCGGCCGTTGCTGGAACAGGCCGACCGAGTCGCGGTCACCGCCGCTGAGGTTGCGCAGCTTCGACTCCTGCAACGCCGTGGCCAGCGCGACCGTGACGGCGTGCGACGGCAGCCCCTCCTTCGAGGCGACCGCGGCGATCGTCGCCGCGTTGCTCATCTGGTCGGGCTGCAGCGTGTACTGCGTCGCGTCCTGCTGACCCGGCTCCTTCGGCAACGTGACCGTGCACCCGGGTGTCGAGACGTCGCTGCCCCGCGACAGCACCACCACCACGACGACCACGGCCACGAGGACCACGACGACCGCAGCGATCGCCGCTTTGACCCCGCACCCGCGCACCCGTCCTCCCCCACCCTTCTCACAAGACCTGTTCGGACAATTCTGCCCGGACGACCGGTAGGGCCCGTGTGTGGGTGAAGGAGGACGGGCCGGGATCACTTGCCGTCGGCGGCGCCCAGGAAGATCGGGTTGGACATGGCGACCATCGCGTTCGGCGTGGTGGTGTTCGGGCCGCCCGACGGACGCCGCACCTCCACGCGCACCCACCGGCTGTAGCGCGGGTAGGTGGTCCACGTCACGGTGGCGGTACCGCCGGCGGGCACCGTCTCGACGTGCTCGGGGCCGAGCTGGTCGAGGAACGTGACGGTGGTGCCCGGCGCACCGGTCACCGTCGCGCTCACCGTGACCGCGGTGCCGGTGCCGGCCGTGAGCCGCTCGCCGATGCCCGCGCTGCGCCCGCCGCCGGACACGCCGAACTCGAGGTTCACGTCCTTCGACTCGGCCAGCCACGACTGGCCCGCCTTGAGGCCGGCCAGCAGGTCGGCGCGGCGGAGGCTGTTGGCCTTCACCACGGTGTGCGGCAGGGCCACGACCTGGTCCGGGTTGTGCGCGTCGGAGTCGCCGATCGCCGGGATCCAGCGGCCGCCGCGCAGCAGGCCGTCCCAGTGCGTGACGCTGGCCTCGTCGTCCTGGGTCCACGGGCCGTTCCAGACCTCGACGAGGTCGGCGATCTCGTAGGCGAACTCGTACGTGCAGCCGAAGCAGTTCGCGAACGGGTGCGCGGCGGTGACCAGGCCGCCCGCGCGATGCACCTGGTCGGTGAAGTGCCGGAAGTCCGCGGCGTCGGACGCGCGGTAGCGCCAGTCGATCCAGGTACCGGCGGGCAGGCCGATCGCGGGCCAGTGCCCCGAGCGCGTGGTGACCTCTTCGCCGTTGAGGATCAGCAGGTCGTCGGTGGCGTAGTCGCCCCAGATCAGCTGCGAGCTCTTGGTGTTGTGATCGGTGGAGACGATGAAGTCCAGCCCGGCCGCGCGGGAGTCGGCGACGAGCTGGTCCGGCGTGCGCTTGCCGTCGGAGTGCACGGTGTGCAGGTGGCAGTCGCCGCGGTACCAGGACTTGCCGCGCTGGCGGGCCGGCGCCGTCTCCGGCGCGGGGTTCGGTTTGAACGGCTTGTCGTCCGCGCCGAACGTCAGAGTGATGTCCACCCGGTAGTTCATGCCCTGCGGCGCCACCGTGTACGGGCCGAGGATCACGTGCCAGCGGCCCTGCTTGATCGGACCGGCGACGTACCCGGGGGTGGCCTCGGAAGCGCTGATCGAGAAGCGGTCGCGGAACCCGCCGGACCAGCCGCGGAAGCCGCGGGCGTTGCCGAGGTCGTGGCCCTCGGGGCCGAACATGCCGATGTCACAGGCGTTTCCGCGCACGCCGGCGGGCACGGACGGCCGGTCGTAGGAGTACACGACATCGATCTGCTTGACCCCGCGGGGCACGTCGACGGGCAGGTAGTACCAGTCCGGCACGTCGGGCTTGAACGTGCCCGTGACCGTCTTGGTCTGCTGCGCCGTGCCCGGCGCGGGAGCCGCGAACGCGACGCCGGGCAGCATGCCCATCGCCGCTCCGGCCGCCACGACACCACTCACGCGCAACAAGTTACGCCGGCTGAGATCCCCAGTGGACATGCGTTCCTCCGCATAGGTCGAAGACGGCCCGACGCTAGGCGAGGGCGAGCGCCGCCATCAACGACGCGCGGGTGAACACTCGGCGACCCGGGCTACTCACCTGTTCCCGCGGGGAAAACCCCGGCCAGCCAAGTGGTCCAGGCCACTTCGCTCTCCGCCGGGCCGTCGAAGACGTGCGCCGCGACGGCGACCGGCCAGCCCCACGCGTCGCGGCCGTAGACGCGGTAGAGCGCGCCGGGAGTGCGGATGCCGAGGAAGCGGTCGGTGCGGTAGTCGACGACGCCTTCGATCGGCGCCGGTCCCGCGGCCACGACCCGGTCGCCGACGGCCGCGTCGCCCACGCCGAGCGCGTCGCACACCGCCGTGAACCCGCCGTCGGCCGAGGACTCCGGCGCTCCGGCCGACACGTACGTCGCGTCGCGGCCCGCGAAGTGGCGGACGTACTCGGTGAGCGAGTGGTAGTAGAACTTCGTGTGGTGCAGGCACGAGTCGAGCTGCACGTCGTGGTCCTCGCCGAGGACCGAACGGTGCCGGTAGCGCAGCAGCGTGCCGGCTTCTCGCGGCTCGAGGTCGTAGTCGAGCTGGTTGAACCACCCGTCGGCCGAGTCCGCGCGCGTCACGAACCGCCGCGCCGGGTCCCACTCGACGACGGTGCCGCCGGTCGGCGTCAGGCCACGCTCGGCACCGCCGCGGCGCGGCTCGTACGCGATCTCCCACAGCCAGCCGCCGGTGCGCGCGGTGAACGCGTCCCACACCTGCTCCGGCGTCCCCGCCAGCACGCCTTCCCACCGGACGTCGATCTCCGTGCCCATGTCGGCTCCTCCGCTCCGAGGGACGCCAGGTGCGCCCCGTCACGGATGCGTCGAAGGAGGCGGGCGCGCTTCGACAAATCGGCGCGGAAGAATTTCAGGCGGGTTTGCGTGGCCCCCGGTACGGCAGCGTCTGGCTGTAGACGACGTTCGTCGTCGTGCTGCCGAACCGCGCCAGCTCCCCCATGAGCTGCTCGAGGTGCGCCATGGACGTGGCGGCGACCTTGAGCGTGTAGCAGTCGTCGCCGGTGGTGCGCAGGCATTCGAGCAGCTCGGCGCGTTCGGCCAGCAGCCGGTGCAGCGCCTCGTGGCGGTTGCCGGGGAACTTCAGCCGCACCACGGCCAGCACGCCGAACCCGACCTTGGTCAGGTCGACCTCGGCGCGGTAGCCGGTGATCACGCCGAGCGCCTCGAGCCGGCGCACGCGCTCGGTGGCCGCCGACGCGCTGAGGCTCACGCGCTTGCCCAGCTCGGTGAGCGCGAGCCGGCCGTCCTGCTGCAGCTCGGTGAGGATCGCCCAGTCGGTGTCGTCGAGAGTCTCGGCCATTCCCGCAATCTACCGGCAGATCCACGGCCATCGGGCCGATATCCCGGACGGAATCCCTTCACCGGCCCGGGTCCGCGTCGATAGCGTTGGCGGCGTGCGACTCGGTGTGAACATCCCGAACTTCGGCCCCGGCGCCGACCCCGGTGTGCTGCGCGCGTGGGCGCAGACGAGCGAGGGGCTCGGCTACGACCTGCTGATGGTGTCCGACCACGTCGCCATCACCCCCGACGTGGCGGCGCAGTACCCCGCGCCGTTCTACGAGCCGTTCACCACGCTGTCGTGGCTGGCGGGCGCGACGACGGACGTGCGGCTGGGCACCACCGTGCTGATCCTCCCCTACCGGCATCCGCTGCTCACGGCGCGCATGGCCGCGAACCTCGCCGACCTCAGCGGCGGCCGGTTCGTGCTCGGCGTGGGCGTCGGCTGGGCGCGAGAGGAGTACGCGGCGCTCGGCGTGCCGTTCGAACGCCGCGGCGCGCTGACCGACGCGCACCTGGCGACCATCCGCAGCGCGTGGGCCGACGAGGACGACTACCGCGCGGGCCGGGTCCCGCTGTGGATCGGCGGCGGCAGCGACGCGGCGCTGCGCCGTTCGGTGCGCTTCGGCGACGCGTGGCATCCGCTGCGC
The DNA here is from genome assembly GCF_040704195.1 of Amycolatopsis sp. NPDC047767. Taxonomy (NCBI): domain Bacteria; kingdom Bacillati; phylum Actinomycetota; class Actinomycetes; order Pseudonocardiales; family Pseudonocardiaceae; genus Amycolatopsis; species Amycolatopsis sp. NPDC047767. Next base: position 30,175 of record NZ_JBEYSJ010000019.1, on the reverse strand, counting down.
TTCCGGTTGCCCTGGGTGCGCGACGCGCTCGGCCGGCTGCGGGACCACGCCGCCGCCGAGGGCAAACCCGTGCCCGGCTTCGCGCCGCGGATCGTCCTGCGGCTCACCGACGCGCCACCCGCCGACCGGCTCGCGGGCGAGGGCACGCTGGAGCAGATCGTGGGCGATCTGGAGGAACTTCGGCGCCTCGGCGCCGAAGACGTGGTGTTCGACCCGTTCTCGGGCGACCCTGAAGAGACCCGGCGGCCCTCGGCGGCCTGGCAGGCACTCGCGGCCGTCGCGGACGCCTGGAAGCAGCACTCCCTCGAAAGGGGACCACGATGACCGAGGCCCTGCTCCGCCGTGCGATCGAGCTCGCCGCCACGGCGCGGGCCAGCGGGAACCCGCCGTTCGGCTCGCTGCTCGCCAGCGCCGAGGGGAAGGTGCTCGTCGAGGAGTGGAACACGTCGCTCACCGACCAGGACGTCACGGCGCACCCCGAGCTGAAGCTCGCGCGCTGGGCCGCGCGCGAGCTCAGCCCCGAGACGGCCGCGCTGACGACGATGTACACGAGCTGCCAGCCGTGCGGGATGTGCACCGGCGCCATCGAACGATCGGGACTCGGCCGCGTGGTCTTCGCGTTGTCCACGCAGCAGCTGGCCACCCTCAAACCACCGGCACCCGGCGCGAGTTTCGAACTGCAGGGTCCCGCTTTGTTCGACGAAGCCCGCGTGCCCGTGGCCGGTTATTACCACTGAATTGCAATTGCACGACGAACCGGCGAATATCAGCCGCGAGTGGTGATCAATTCTCTTTCTTCGGCTCCCCGGCCGACTTCCCGGCGCACGGGAACACAGGCCAGGAGCAGGGAAACAGCCACGACGCCCAGGAGCACGTGGCCGGCGAGGGCGCACAATCCGCACAATGCGGTCCATAGGACGATCTTCATTCACCGAGTGTAGGGCCCGGTCCACAATGCAGCGGAAAACTTGGGAAAGACTTAGGGTTCCCATTCGGGTACACCCGAGAACGTAGGTGAGCCTCAATTCCTCGCCACGGCGCGGATGCGGGAAGATCACCTCGTGCCCGCTCCCGGAACCAGTGCCCTCGTCGTCGAGCTCCCGGCCGCGGCCGGCCTGCTCGAAGCCGCCGTCGCGGTCAGTCCCGCGCTCGTGCGGCCCGGCCTGCCCCCGCACGTCACGGCGCTCTACCCGTTCCTGCCCGCCACCGAGCTCACGGACGAGGCCGACGCCGCCGTGATCGCGCTGGCCGCCGCCCACGAAGCGGTCGACGTCGCGCTGGCCGACCTCGTGGTCGCCCCCGGGTCCGTCGCCGCGCCGGCCCCGGCGCTGCAGCCGCTCGCCGACGCCGCGTGCGACCGCTGGCCCGGCGTCCGGCCGTACGGCGGCCGCTTCGGCCCGCACCCGCCGGCCCACGTCACGGTCGCGATGGGCGGCAGCGACGAGCAGAACTCCGAGGTGGCGCGGCGCGTGGAGCAGCTCCTGCCGCTGACGGCGCGAGCCGAGGCGCTGCACCTGGTCGTGCTCACCGAACAGGGCTGGCAGCTCCGGCTGACCGCTCCGCTCGCAACGCCCGCGCGATAGCCCGCAGCCGCGCGACGTCGGCCGCGAACGCGGTGTCGCCCTGCCGGTCGCCCTCGGGCACCAGCTCGTCCGCCACGGCGTCGCCACCGCCGGCCCGCAGCAGCTCGGCCGCCGCCTCGGGCGGAGCCGACGGCGGGATGCCGGCGAGCAGCAGCCCGTCGTTGACCTCGCTCAGCACCGTCAGCAGCCGCTCGCGCCCGGTCGCGCCCGCGCGACCCAGGCGCACGACATCGGGGAAGCGCCCGGCGAGGTGCTCGCGCAGCGGGCGCAGCTCGGCCCGCGTCCGCGCGTCGCGCACCGCGCGCCCGGCCGCGGGCAGCGCGGGCACGGTCAGGCCGACCACGATCAGCAGCACCGAGATCGCCGGGAAACCCACGGCCAGCGCGCAGTCGACCGTCGAGAACGCGCCGCGGCAGACCACGGCGACCGGGTGCTCGGCGCTCACGTCGGCGACGAGGTCCACGATCTTGCCCGCGAGGTAGGCCAGCGCGAACACGCACGCCACGAGCATCAGCCCGAGGCCGGCCCGCAGCGCGCCGGCGCCCGCGCGGACCGCGCCCGCCGACACGATCGCGATGTCCACCACCGCGAACCCGAGGTAGAGCGTGTAGACCACGACGTAGGCGACCAGCGTCGGATTGGTCCGGTACAGCTCGTCGAACAGGCCGATGCCCACCGGCAGGCCACGGGTCGAGAAGAACGAGACCACCAGCACGACCAGCGCGACCACGAGCGCGGCGAGCCGGCCGCGGCGCCGTTTCTCCGCCACACCACCGATCTCGGCGACGGTGACCTCGATGCCGTACGCCGCCACCATCGTCGCGAGGTTCGACAGCAGCCGCCCGAGGCTCGGGTAGATCCGGCTCTCGATCGCCTGCGCGCTGTCGGCCAGCAAGAACAACGCGAGACCGAGCGCGATCAGGCTCGTCGCCAGCCCGGTACCCGCGCCGGTGCGCCGCGCCCGCACGGCGCGCCAGGCGCCGACGGCCACGGCGACCAGCCCGACCCCGAAGAACAGCGCGTCGATCATCCGGCCGCTACCCGAGCAGCGACGCGAGCCGCCGCGCGCGATCGGCGGAGCGCCCGGACGCACCGGGCTTGAGCGGTTCGGCCTCGGCCGTCGCCGCGCTCATCAGCAGCACCGCGATGAGCTCGGCCTCGTACTCGTCGACGTCCGTGGTCACACGCGTGAGCAGGTGCGACAGCGTGTGGGCACTGAGGTCGGGTGCGAGCGCGGCGGCCTCCGCGTCGGACATCACGCAGGACCCGCGGTGCTCGCACAGCAGGTGCGCGAGCTCGTGGGCGATGATGTGGTCCTGGTGCAACGGTGACGTGCCGGCGGTGTAGGCGACGAGGTCGTAGTCCGCGCGCCGCTGCCAGGCGCCCGACGGCCGGCCCGGCTCGTACTCCACCGCCACCAGGTCGATGTCACGGCCGCGGTGCCGTTCCAGCCGGTCGACCCACGCGTTCATCGACCAGGGGCGCGGCGGCGGCACGTCGCGCAGCAGCTCGCGCACTCGGGTGCGGGCGAGCCCTCTCAGGCTCGGGTCGATGACCCCTCCCGGTGCGCTCGGCGGCTGGACCAGCCGGGTGCACCGCGGCGCCCCGGCGATGATCAGCATAGCTACTCGGGCTTGCGCCCGCGGCGGGTGCGCTCGCGCCCGGCGTCGTAGCTGTTCAGCTGGTCCACCAGCGCCGACACGGTGTCGCGGTCGCGTTCGGAGAGCCGCATCGCGCGCTGTGCGAGGTCGCGGGCGCCGGTGTCGCGCCAGGCGACGACGTCGGCGATCTGCCCGTCGACGCGCTCGGCCACGTCGTCGTCGAAGAAGTAGGTGACGGGCACGCCGAAGAAGCGCGCGAGCGCCTGGATGTGCGAGCGTTTCGGGTCGCGCCGCGCCCCGACCGCGAGCTGCTGCACGTGGGTGGCCGACATGCTCACCCCGGTGAGCTCGGCGACGCCCTGCGCGATCTCCCGGTAGGAGTAGGGCTTGCGGTCCGGCGGGTGCACCGTCGAGATCAAGTGCGCGAGCCGTTCGGCGAAGCTGGTGTCCTCGCCGGGACCGCTCGCCGCGTCCCCGGTGTCCGGCGTCCCGGTCATCAGTCCCCCAACCGTCCTCCGCTCGTGACGACGTGAAGCATAGCTGTCACGAAAACTTGACATCAACCGTCCCGTGAACGATACACTCCCCACCAAGGGATGTCGCGAAAACGAAACGGGCGCCCGCGTGTGGTCACTGGGGGTGGCCACACGCGGGCGCCGGGGGCGGGCGGACCTACCGGACATCCGGGACCGAACGGCGATCGACCGGCGCCGCGGCGATCGTCCGCTGTCCTGGCTCACAGGCTGCGGAGGTAGGTTGTGCGCCATGGTGCTGGAGAACGGTCCTGAAAGGACACCCGTCGTCGTCACCGGTGGCAGCGGCTTCATCGGCCGCGCGGCCGTACGCGAGCTGCGTGATCGCGGCTACCCCGTCACCGTCGTGGACCGGGTCCCGTACGTCACCGAAGACGAGGGCGTGCGCGTGGTCACCGGCGACCTGCGCGACGCGGAGACTCGCGAGGCCGCCGTCACCGCGGGTACGGGCGCCATCGTCCACCTCGCGGCGCTCACGTCGGTGCTGAAGTCGGTGGAGCTGCCCGACGACACGTTCACCGAGAACGTCGCCGTGACCCACGGGCTGCTGGAGCTCGCGCGCGAACGCGGGGTGCAGACCTTCGTGCTCGCCTCCACCAACGCGGTGATCGGCGACGTCGGCACATCGACCATCACCGTGGACCTGCCCACCCGGCCGCTCACTCCGTACGGGGCCACGAAAGCCGCGTGCGAGATGCTGCTGTCGGGCTACTCCGGCGCGTACGGCATGACGACGTGCGCCCTGCGATTCACCAACGTCTACGGCCCCGGCATGTCGCACAAGGACAGCTTCGTGCCGCGCATGATGCGCGCCGCGATGGCGGGCGAGGGCGTGCGCGTGTACGGCACGGGCGAGCAGCGCCGCGACCTCGTGCACGTGGACGACGTGGTGCGCGCCATCGCGCTGGCGCTGGAAAGCGGCTACAGCGGCCGGGCGATCGTCGGCGCCGGCCACTCCGTGTCGGTGCTGGAGATGGTGCAGACCGTGCGCGACGTGACGGGTGCCGAGCTGCCCGTCGAGCACGTGGCCGCGCCCAAGGGCGAGATGCCAGCGGTCGTCGTCGACGTGTCCGCCAGCGCCGGGACCATCGGCTTCACCCCGGCGATCTCGCTCGCCGACGGCCTCGCCACCGCCTGGAAGTACTTCTCGGAACTGGACCTGAAAGCGACCCCGTGAGCTTGTTCCTCCGCCGCCACGCCTTCCTGCTCGTCCTGCTCGTCCTCGGCACGACGCTGCGGGTGCTGACCTGGGTCGCGTACCGGCCGGCGATCATCTACATCGACACCTTCCGCTACCTCGACAACCTGCACGCGCTGCGGGCCGATCAGCTGAATCCGATCGGCTACGACCTGGTGCTGCGGCCGTTGCTCGCGATCGGCGGGCTGTCGTTCGTCGCCGCGCTGCAGCACCTGGGCGGGCTGGCGATCGCGGTGGGGATCTACCGGCTCGCGCTGCGCCTGGGCGCGCGCCGCTGGGTCGGCGCGCTGGCGACGGCGCCACTGCTGCTGGACGCCTACCAGCTGCAGATCGAGCAGAACATCATGTCCGAGGTCGTCTTCGAGGCGTTGCTGCTGGGTCTGCTGTGGCTGCTGCTGGCGAAGGGGAAGCCGAACTGGCGGCGGATCGCCCTGGCCGGTCTGGTCATCGGCTTCGCCGTGGTGGTGCGGCTGATCGGCGTCGTGCTCGCGGCGCCGTTCCTGCTGTACGTGCTGAGCGCGGGCAGCGCGTGGCGGTCGTGGCGCGGCTGGCGCAACGCCGGCGTCGGGCTGCTCGCGATCCTCGTCGTGCTCGTGCCGTACGCGGCGGAAGTCAAGGCGCAGACCGGAAAGTGGGGCTTGAGCGGTCCGTCCGGCAGCATGCTCTACGGGCGCACGGCCGCCGTCGCGGACTGCGCGAAGCTCGACCTCGACCCGACGCTGAAGGTGTTCTGCCCGACCGAGGACGTCTCCACCCGCCTCGTCGACAACTACACGCACGCCGACCTCGACCCCGCGTGGCCCGGCCCGCTGCCGCCCGGTGCGGACAAGACGGCGCTGGCGCACGAATTCTCGGTGCAGGTGCTCAAGGCGCAGTGGTGGGACGTCGCGAAGGCGATCCTCAGCGACTTCTCCAAGAGCTTCCGGTTCACCCGCGCCACCGCGATCAACGACGTGCCGGTGGACCGCTGGCAGTTCCAGCAGACCTATCCGTACTGGTCCGATCCCCCGGTGACCGCTTTCTACACGCAGCAGTACGACGGCGTGGATCCGAGCGTGAACGAGCCGATCGCCACGTTCCTGCGCGACTACCAGATCAACGGCGGGTTCGTGCCCGGCGCGGTGCTCGGGTTCTTCGCACTGCTGGGGCTGCTCACCTTGCTGCGCCGCAAGAAACCGCGGGACAAGGCCCGCAGCGGTGCGCTTTTCGCCGCCGGCACCGGGCTTTTCCTGCTGTTCGCGTCGGCGGTGTTCGAGTTCTCGTGGCGGTATCAGCTGCCCGCGCTCGTGCTGCTGCCCGTCGCGGGCGCACTGGGCTTCACCACACTCACGGCCGCGAGCCGTCGGCGCCTCGCCGCGTACCCGGACGCCGTGGACGTGGGCGCGGTCGCGGACTTCGACGACCGGCACCCGGGCGCGAAGCTGTCGGAGCTGACGGTGGTGATCGCCGCGTACAACGAGGCCGGCGGAATCGGCCAGGTGCTGGAGAAGATGCCCGACGAATGCCTCGGCCTGCCGGTCGACGTGCTCGTGGTCGTCGACGGCGGCAGCGACGACACGGCCGCCATCGCGGAGGACCACGGCGCGTACGTGTGCGTCGCGCCGACGAACCGGGGCCAGGGCGCGGCTTTGCGCCTCGGTTACCACCTCGCGGCCGAACGCGGCGCGCGCTACGTCGTGACGACCGACGGCGACGGCCAGTACGACAACAGCGAAATGGCGGAACTGGTCGCACCACTGCTCGACGACACCGCCGACTTCGTCACGGGATCGCGGCGGCTGGGCCACGAAGAGGCCGACAGCCGCATGCGCTGGCTCGGCGTGCGCGTGTTCGCGTGGCTGGCTTCGGCGCTGACGTGGCGGAAGATCACCGACACGTCCTTCGGGTTCCGGTCGATGCGCGCGGAGCTCGCGTGCGCGGTCCCGCTCAACGAGCCGCAGTACCAGTCTTCGGAACTGCTGCTGGGAGTCACCGCGCGCGGTGCCCGGGTGCTCGAACGGCCCATGAGCATGCGGCTGCGCAAGGCCGGCAAGAGCAAGAAGGGCGGCAGCGTCGTCTACGGCGCGAACTACGCGCGGGTCATGACGGGGACGTGGTGGCGGGGGTACGTGCTGCGCCGCGGGCGAACACGAAGCGGTCGAGCATCGTGAACTTCACCACGAAAACCAGAGCGTAGCTGAGCACGTACGCACCGTCGATCAAGATGACCCACCACGCGTGCGGCAGGTTCAGCGGCGCGAGCAGGTGACCGGTGAGCGTGGTGAGCCCGACGGAGGCGAGCCCGCCGATCGAGATGACGACGACGTAGGGCAGCAGCTCGCGCCCGACCTCCGGCCGGCCGCGCCGGCCCCAGACCCAGCGGCGGGTGAGGAAGAAGTTCAGCACCGCGCCCGCGGCGAACGCGAACGCGCTGGCCAGCCACGGAGCCCCGCCGATGGCGAGCACCGTGAGCAACGCCGCCTGGCTGAGCAAAGTCGCCGCGACCGAACTGGTGGCCGCGCGGAAGAACCTGCCGGCGAGGCGACGCAGGGGCCGGGGTGAATCCTCCGTTGTGCGAGGCTCCACCGGGTTGGTTACCGTCGTCATGTCCCCCAGTCTCCCCTCGGGCCGATCGGCCTGCCGTCCGGCCCCCCGACGCACAGTAGATTCACAGCTGTCTGCCAGGTGATCATCAGCACCTGGTCGATAGGTTCGGACGTGTTCAAGGCGTCATGTACAAAGAGGAATCAGCGTGCTTGTCGCGTAAACGATACGGAAAGGCTCTTCAATGCGAGTGCTGGTTCTCGGCGGTGACGGCTACCTCGGCTGGCCCACGGCATTGCACTTGTCGGACAAAGGCCACGAAGTGGCCGTTCTGGACAACTACGCCCGCCGCAAGTACGACGTGGAGCTCGAAGCCGAGAGTCTCGTCCCCATCGAAGACCTGCCCACGCGCATCGCGGCGTGGGAAGAGGTGTCGGGCAAGAAGATCGCTCTGTTCGAGGGCGACCTGTGCGACGCCGAGTTCACCTACTCGGCCGTGCGCGACTTCGCTCCCGACTCGATCGTCCACTTCGCCGAGCAGCGGTCCGCGCCGTACTCGATGATCGACCGCGAGCACGCCGTCTACACGCAGCAGAACAACGTCGTCGGCAACCTGAACGTGCTCTACGCGATCGCCGAGATCAACCCGGACATCCACCTGGTGAAGCTCGGCACGATGGGCGAGTACGGCACGCCCAACATCGACATCGAAGAAGGCTGGCTCGAGGTCGAGCACAACGGCCGCAAGGACCGCATGCTCTACCCGAAGAAGCCGGGCTCCTTCTACCACCTGTCGAAGGTGCACGACTCCCACAACATCGAGTTCGCGTGCCGCATCTGGGACCTGCGCGCGACCGACCTCAACCAGGGTGTGGTGTACGGCCAGCAGACGCCGCAGACCGCGCTCGACCCGCGCCTGGCGACCCGGTTCGACTACGACGCGGTGTTCGGCACCGTGCTGAACCGCTTCGTGATCCAGGCGGTGCTGGGCCAGCCGCTGACCGTCTACGGCAAGGGCGGCCAGACCCGCGGCCTGCTCGACATCCGCGACACCGTGGAGTGCATCCGGCTCGCCGTGGAGAACCCGGCCGACCGCGGGGAATTCCGCGTGTTCAACCAGATGACCGAGAGCTACTCGGTCGCCCAGATCGCGGAGATCGTGGCGAACACCTTCCCCGGCCCGGTCCAGATCGAGAACCTGGACAACCCGCGCGTGGAGCAGGCCGAGCACTACTACAACGTGAAGCACACCGGGCTCGTGGAGCTGGGTCTGCAGCCGCACCTGCTGTCCGACACGCTGATCGAGTCGTTGTTCGACATCGTCGGTTCGAACAAGCACCGCGTGAACGACGAGCGCATGCGCCCGACCGTGCGCTGGCGGGGTGCGGTCAAGTCCTGACCCCGTTCGCCGCGTTGGCACGCTGAAACGCCGGATCGCCGTTGCGCGGTCCGGCGTTTTTCGTCAGTAGGCGGGCCAGGGGCCGAGCGGGGGCAACGGTCCGGTGAGGCGCTCGCCGTCACCGCGGCCGGCGAGCCAGGCCGCCAGGTCGCGGATGGCTCCGGCGACCCCGTCACCCTCACCCCAGCGCTGCGGAACATCGGTGGCCGTCATGCTCGTGCCGGCCGGGATCCGTGTCCTCAGCAGATCAACGGCGTGGCAAGCGAAATCCACGTCCCAGTCGTCCGGACCGACGCCGATGTCCAGGTCCACAAGGTGGATCCAGACTTCGCGCCAGCGCGTGTACACCGCCGGAATGAAGGCTGGCCAGTCCTCGACGCGCTCCCACACGCGTTCGAGTGTTTTTGCGTGCGCGTCAACAGCGGTGCGGTGCTCGTCGGCGCTCCGGCAGGCGGTGGCCTCGATGATCGCGTCCCGCTCCCCCGCCGCCCACATCGCGACGGCTTCACCGCGCAGTGCGAATTCGACGACTCGCGCGCGGGCGCGCGCAGCGTCGGCGAGGTGAGCCAGTACGTGGCCGCGGGTCCAGCCGGGCAATCGCGAGGATTCTCGCACGGCAACGTCCGTGAGGTCGGTGAGCGCTGCGGCGAGGCGCCGGTGGGCGTCGGCGACGGCGTCGACAGGTGGGATCGTGGGGCCGGATCGTATCGGCAGCACATTTTGTCGGTCGCGGATGAGATGCTTCTCCGGTCAGCCCCTCACGGGGGTCGGAAACACGGAGCGGCAAGGGAAACGTGGCCGAACAGGTGGCAGCGCGCTGGAGTCCCGAGCAGGTCGCCGGGCTCGCGCCGGACCCGGCGTCGGCCAAGGCCGGGCGCGGGCTCGCGGTGCCGGCGAAGTGGTCGGGCGCCGGCGCTTCGGCGCGGGCGGTGTGGGGTTCGTGCAAGGGCAGTGGCGCGAAGCCGTACCGCACGGTGGTCGAGCTGGCGGGGCCGGCGTTCAAGTGCACGTGCCCGTCGCGGAAATTCCCGTGCAAGCACGCATTGGGGTTGCTGCTGCTGTGGTCGGCCGAGCAGGTGCCTTTCGCCGCCGAGGAGCCCGACGTCGCCACGTGGCTCGCGGAGCGTGAGGCGCGGGCATCGCGCGCCGAACGCAAGCCGGACGCGCCGAAGGACCTGGAAGCCGCGGCGAAACGCGCGCAGGAGCGGCTCGCGCGCGTGACCGCGGGCGCGGCCGAGTTGCGTGGCTGGCTGGCCGATCGCGTCGGGGCCGGTCTCGCGACCTTCGAGAGCAGTGGTTTCGCGGATGGCTCGGGTTCCGGCGGCGGCGCCGAGCAGCTGCGCGCGGTCGCCGCACGCATGATCGACGCCCAGGCCCCGGGTTTGGCGGGCGGTCTGCGTCGCGCGGCCGGGCTCGTCGGCCGCGGCCGCGACTGGCCGGGTGACCTGCTGGCCGAGCTGTCGCTGCTGTACGTGCTGGCCGGCGCGGCCCTTCGCCTGGACGAGCTGCCCGCGCCGCTGGCCGAAACCGTGCGCACCCGCCTGGGGTTCTCGGCGGGCACCGCGCAGGTGCTGGAGTCGGGCGAACGCGTCGCCGACCAGTGGCTCGTGACCGGCGCGGTCGACGACGAACAGGACAACCTCCGCACCCGCCGCACCTGGCTGCGCGGCCGGCACTCGGGGCGCGTCGCGTTGGTCCTGTCCTTCGCCCCGCCCGGCCGTCCGCTGGACAGCTCCCTGCCGCCCGGCTACGTCGTCCCCGGCGAGCTCGCCTTCCACCCGGGCGCCCTGCCGCTGCGCGCGCTCGTCGCGGACCGCACCGAGGCCGTCCCGACCCCGATCCCCCGCGGCGACACCGTCGCGGATGCCCTGGCCTCGTTCGCCGACACCCTCGCCGTCGACCCGTGGCTCGACCGCTGGCCCGTGCTCCTGTCCGACCTCACCCCCGCCCGCCACGCCGGCGGCTGGGCCCTGTCCGATGTGGACGGTGCCGCCCTGCCACTGCTGCCGGGCGTCGACCCGTGGCCCCTGCTCGCCCTCGCCGCGGAACACCCGGTGACCCTCGCGGCCGAACTCACCCCGGCCGGCCTGCGCCCCCTCACGTGCTGGCACCCGAACGGCGTGGTGCGCCTGTGACCCCGAACCCCAGGGAGACCCCGAAACCCTTGGAACCACAAGAAAACCTGCCCACACGACGCCGACGCCCGGTGCCGGGGACGCGGCCTTGTCGCCTCACGAACCCGGCCACGCCAAGACTTCGCCCGAACGCCCGCGCGCCGTTCCCGGCGCGATCGATCACCCACCCCGCGGCCGCGCGGTGGCGCGTGCGTCGGCTGGCTTCGGGGAACGGCGGGAAGGCCGAGGCGGTGATGGGCCGATGAAGGCGTGGGAAGACCTGGTCGGCACGGCTCTGCTGGGCACGCGCCGCCGGGGGCTGGACGTGAGTGGGTTGCCGGACGAGGTGCGGGAGGTTGCGGGCAAGGCCGGGGACCAGGCCGACGCCGTGCTCGTCACGGCGGCGCTGCTCACCAACTACCGCCGGGCGGGCCGGTTGCCCGTGGCGAACGCGCACCGCGAAGAGCCGGCCAAGCCCGACGGCCGGAGGTTCGTGCCGCCGCTCGCGCGGGAGCGGCTGGCGCGGTTGCTGCACGCGAACCGGCCCGAGCTGCTCGAGGAGTGGCTGCAGACGGCGGCCGAACGGGGGTTCCGGGTGGCCCCGGAGCTGGTGCCGGCGCTGGCGGACGCGGCGCGGGCGCGGGTGTCGTTGCGGGCGCCGCTCGCGGAGGTGGCGGGGCCGGTCGGGGCGTGGCTGGGTGCGCGCAACACCGACTGGGCATTCCTGGTCGCCGAGGTCGAGGACGACAGCGACGACGCGTGGCAGTTCGGCACTCCCGCGCGGCGCCAGGCATGGTTCGAACGAGCGCTCGCGCAGGATCCCGCGGCGGCGCGCGCGGCGCTCACCGCGACGTGGCGCACGGAGCCCGCCGACCTGCGCGTGGTGTTCCTCGCCTTGCTGGGCCGCCACCTCACGCAGGAAGACGAGCCGTTCCTCGACGCGGCCCTCGCCGACCGCGCGGCGGCGGTGCGCGACACCGCCGTGCGGCTGCTCGGCGGGCTGCCCGGCACCGGGCTCGGCAAGCGGATGGCGGCGCGGCTGCGGGAGTGCGTCACCGTGCGCAGCCGATCGCTGCGGGCCGACGTCCTGCAGGTCACGCTGCCGGGGCCGGACGACTCGCTAGTGCGCGACGGCGTCCGCGTGCCCCACGGGCCCGGGCAGGACACCGCGCGGCTGCGGGCGATCATCGCCGCCACTCCCCTGGAGTTCTGGGCGGAGTTCGGCACGCCGGGCGACCTCGTGGGCATGCTCGTCGAAGGTTGCCCGCTCGCCGTGGTGCGCGAAAGCTGGGCCACGGCGGCGATCCGGCAACGCGACGAAGCGTGGGCACAGGCGCTCGTCGAAGCCGAACCGGGCGGCCGGGCGACGGCGGCGCTCGTCGGGGTGCTGGCGCCGGAGAAGCAGGCCGCCACCGTCGCGAAGCTGGCGCGCGGCCTGCAGGTCGAAGCGCTCACGAGGCTGATCCTCGACCTGCCGCAACCGTGGCCCGAGGAGCTGGGCCGGGTGCTGCTCGACTGGGTCGCCGCGCAGCAGGACCACCGGCTCGTGGCCCACGCCGCCGCGCTCATCGCCAAGGCCGTGCCGCCGGCGTGCCTGCGCCACCGGCTGTCCCTGATCCCCCAGCCCGGCGAAGCCGCCCCGTGGCGGCGGGCCGTGGCCGAAACGCTGACTTTCCGCCGCGAAATGCACGAGGAGCTCTCATGACGTCCGCGGTCCTCCGGCCCCACGCCGAGCAGGAGTACGCCGGTGAACTGGCCGCGCTGGCCGCGGCCGACGACCGCACGAAGCCGCCGTCGTGGCTGCTGTCGCCGTGGGCCGTGGTCACGTACCTGCTGGGCGGCACGCTGCCCGACGGCACCGAGATCAGCCCGAAGTACGTCGGCCCGCGCCGGCTGATCGAGGTCGCCGTCGCGACGCTCGCCACCGATCGCGCCCTGCTGCTGCTCGGCGTGCCGGGCACGGCCAAGACCTGGGTGTCGGAGCACCTCGCCGCCGCCATCAGCGGCGACTCCACGCTGCTCGTGCAGGGCACGGCGGGCACGGCCGAAGAGCAGATCCGCTACGGCTGGAACTACGCCCGCCTGATCGCCGAGGGCCCGAGCGAGCAGGCGCTGGTGGAAAGCCCCATCCTGCGCGCGATGCGCGACGGCAAGGTGGCCCGGCTCGAGGAGCTCACCCGCATCCCGGCCGACGTGCAGGACTCGCTGATCACCGTCCTGTCGGAGAAAACCCTGCCCGTGCCCGAGCTGGGCACCGAGGTGCAGGCGCGCCCCGGCTTCACGCTCGTGGCCACCGCGAACAACCGCGACAAAGGCGTGAACGAGCTGTCGAGCGCGTTGCGCCGCCGGTTCAACACCGTCGTGCTGCCGCTGCCGGACACCGCCGAGGCCGAGGTGGAGATCGTCACCCGCCGGGTCGCGCAGCTGGGCGCCTCGCTCGCCCTGCCGGCCGAAGCCGCCGAGCTGACCGAGATCCGCCGCGTAGTCACGGTGTTCCGCGAGCTGCGCGCCGGCCGCACCGAAGACGGGCGCACGGCGGTCAAGACCCCGTCGGGCACGTTGTCGACGGCCGAGGCGATCAGCGTCCTCACCGGTGGCCTCGCGCTCGCCGCGCACTTCGGCGACGGCGTGCTGCGGGCGCAGGACGTCGCGGCCGGCATCCACGGCGCCGTGGTGAAGGACCCGGTCGCCGACCGCGCGATCTGGATCGAGTACCTCGAGACCGTGGTCCGCGAACGCGACGGCTGGGCCGACTTCTACCGCGCGGGGCAGGAGATCAGCGGATGACCACGCACCTGCTCGGGATCCGGCACCACGGGCCGGGTTCGGCTCGGGCGGTGGCCTCGAGGCTCGCCGAGCTGGAGCCCGACGTGGTGCTCATCGAGGGCCCGCCCGAAGCCGACCAGCTCGTGGACCTGGCGGCCGACGAGGACATGCGGCCGCCCGTCGCGCTGCTCGCATACGCGGCCGACGACGTGTCGCGCGCGGCGTTCTGGCCGTTCGCGGTGTTCAGCCCCGAGTGGCAGGCCCTGCGCTACGCCGCGGAAGCCGGGGTGCCGGTGCGGTTCTGCGACCTGCCGGCCGCGCACCAGTTCGCGCTCGGCGACGAGGACCGCGTGCCGCGCGGCGACCCGCTCGCCGAGCTGGCCGCCGCGGGCGGGTACGACGACCCCGAGCGCTGGTGGGACGACGTCGTGGAATCGCGGCGCGGCGGGGAGTCGCCGTTCGAGGTGATCGCGGAGGCGATGACCGCGCTGCGTGAGGACGATCGCCCGCCGGACCTCCACGAGCAGCGCCGCGAGGCGTACATGCGCGGCGTGCTGCGCAAGACACGCAAGGAAGGCTTCGAGCGCATCGCCGTGGTGTGCGGTGCGTGGCACGTGCCGGCGCTGGCCGATCCGCTGCCTCCGGCGAGCCGTGACCAGACCGTCCTCAAAGGACTGCCCAAGCGCAAGGTCGTCTGCACGTGGGTGCCGTGGACCCACGGCCGGCTCGCCACGGCGAGCGGCTACGGCGCGGGCGTGCGCTCGCCCGGCTGGTACCACCACCTGTTCACCACGGCCGACGACGTCACCGCCCGCTGGCTCACCGCCGTCGCCGGGGTGCTGCGCGAGGAGGACCTGCCGGTCTCGACGGCGCACGTGATCGAGGCGGTGCGGCTGGCCGAAACGCTGGCCGCGCTGCGCGGCCGGTCCTCGGCGGGGCTGGCGGAAGTCGACGCCGCCACGCGCTCGGTGCTGTGCTCGGGCGACGACGTGCAGGCCGACCTCGTCACGCGCAAGCTCGTCGTCGGCGAACGCCTCGGCGAAGTCCCCGAAACCGTGCCGCAGGCTCCGCTCGCCGCCGACCTGATCGCGACCGCGCGCCGGCTGCGGCTCAAGCGCGAGCCGACCGCGCGCGAGCTCGACCTCGACCTGCGCACGCCCGGCGGCCTCGACCGCTCACGGCTGCTGCACCGGCTGCGCCTGCTCGACATCCCTTGGGGCAGCCCGGAAATATCGGCGACGCGCAGCAAGGGCACCTTCCGCGAGACGTGGACGCTGTGCTGGGAGCCGGGCTTCGAGGTCGACCTGGTCGCCGCCGCCGTCCACGGCACCACGGTCGCCTCGGCGGCCTCGGCCCGCGTACGCGAGGCCATGGCAGGCAAGCCGCCGCTCGCCGACATCACCACGGCTGTCGAGGGCTGCCTGCTGGGCGGCCTCGGCGACGCGCTGCCGGAGGTGCTGACCGCGCTCGACGCCCGCGCGGCTGCCGACACCGACGTCGCCGACCTGATGACCTCGCTGCCCCCGCTGGCCCGCTCCACCCGCTACGGCGACGTCCGCGGCACGGACACCGCGCAGCTGCGGGAGGTCGCGGACCGCCTGCTCACCCGCGTGTGCGCCGGGCTGCCGCCGGCCGTTCACGGCATCGACGACGACGCGGCCCGGAAGTTCTGCGACCTGGTCGACAACGTCCACGAAGCCACCACGCTCCTCGGCGACGCGGCGCGCGACCGCTGGCTCACCGCCCTGCGCAAGCTCGCCGGCCGCGACTCCCTGCCGCCGCTGCTGGCCGGGCGCGTCGTGCGGCTGCTGCACGACGCCGACCTGTTCGACAGTGCGGAAGTCGAGCTGCGCCTGGGCCGCGCGCTCACCCCGGGTGTCGAGCCGGCCGCGGGTGCGGCGTACGTCGAGGGCTTCTTCGCGGGCGGCGCGCTCCTGCTGGTCCACGACGAGCGCATGCTGCGAGTCGTCGACACCTGGCTGGGCACCATCCCGTCCGACGTGTTCACCGAAGTGCTTCCCTTGCTGCGCCGCACTTTCGGCGCCTTCGCCGGCCCGGAGAAACGCGCCATCGGCGAACGCGCGGCCGGCCTCTCCGGCGGCGCCCCCGCGGCCCGCTCCGTCGCCGACGAGCTGGACGAGATCCGTGCCCGCAGTGCCCTGCCCGTGCTCGCGACCCTTCTCGGAGCGGCGTCATGACCACCCCGGACCCCGACCGCCTGCGCCGCTGGCGCCTCGTGCTCGGCGGCGGCGCGGACGGCACCGGCCGCTCACTGTCCGAAGAGGACAGTGGCCTCGACGCCGTGCTCGCGGCCCTCTACGACCGACGCGAGGAGTCCGTCCGCTCGGGCGACCGCCGCGGCGCGACCCTGAACTCCTCGGCGCCGCGCGTCGCCCGCTGGCTCGGCGACATCCGGCGGTACTTCCCGGGTTCGGTCGTGCAGGTGATGCAGCGCGACGCCGTCGACCGCCTCGGGCTCACCCGCATGCTCATGGAGCCCGAACTGCTGAGCGCGGTCGAGCCCGACGTGCACCTGGTCGGCACGCTGCTGTCGCTCAACGGCGTGCTGCCCGAGGAGACGAAGGAGACGGCGCGCTCGGTCGTGCGCACGGTCGTGGCCGAGCTCGAGGAACGGCTGGCCGAGCCCACCCGCGCGGCGATCCGGGGCGCGCTCGACCGGGCCGCCCACACGCAGCGCCCGCGCGCCGCGGACATCGACTGGGCCCGCACCGTGCGCACGAACCTGAAGCACTACTCCCCCGAGCTGAAGACCATCGTGCCCGAGCGGCTGGTCGGCTTCGGCCGGCGGCAGCACAGCGTGCAGCGCGAGGTGATCCTGGCCGTGGACCAGTCGGGGTCGATGGCGGAGTCGGTGGTCTACTCGGGCCTGTTCGGCGCCGTACTCGCCTCGATGCGGGCGCTGAGCACGAAGTTCGTCGCGTTCGACACGGCCGTGGTGGACCTCACCGAGCACCTCGACGACCCCGTGGAGCTCCTCTTCGGCACCCAGCTCGGCGGCGGCACCGACATCAACCGCGCCATCACCTACTGCCAGGGCCTCGTCGAGCGTCCCGAGCAGACGCTGCTGGTGCTCATCAGCGACCTCTACGAGGGCGGCGTACGCGACGAGCTGCTGCGCCGCGTCGGCGAGCTGGTCGGCTCGGGCGTGCAGGTCGTGACCCTGCTGGCACTCTCGGACTCCGGCGCGCCGTTCTACGACCACGAGAACGCCGCCGCCCTGGCCGAGCTCGGCGTGCCGGCCTTCGCGTGCACCCCGGACCTGTTCCCGGAGCTGATGGCCGCGGCCCTGCGCCGCGAGGACCTCGGCCGCTGGGTGAGCGCCGCCACCGCGAGCGGGGATTAAACCGACCGGTCATCTGGTTGGAGAAGACAGAACGAGACTTCGAAGAGAGGACGGGTAGCCATGAAGGTTCGCGCGTCGGTCAGGTCGCTGGCTCGCCAGCAGGGGGCGCAGGTCATCCGCAGGCACGGCAAGGTCCTCGTGATCAACCGTGACAACCCGCGGAACAAGGCTCGCCAGGGCTGAGCTGCACAGCGTCGGGCGCCATCCACCTCAGGTGGGTGGCGCCCCTTTTTTGTGCTCGGCCGCGGCCTCAGGCCGGCGCCGGGATGCGTTCGTCCGCCCGGCGGAAGGCCATGACGCCGTCGTCGAGCCGGTTGAGGCGCATGTCGGCCAGGTCCAGCAGGTAGTTCTGGCGCATCACCCACGGGCGGCGCCCGCCCTGTTTCGGCAGGGCCGGAGTGGCCCGTTTGATGTAGCCCGACATCAGGTCGACGACCGGGCGCAGGCCCGTGGTCGGGGCGCGGCCCGGGTCCGGGGCGCACGCGACGTAGCCGTGGCGGTCCATGTGCGAGATCAGCCGGCAGACGTACTGCGAGGCCAGGTCGGCGCGCAGCGTCCACGAGTTGTTGGTGTAGCCCACGCACCACGCCAGGTTGGGGATGCCGCCGAACATCATGCCCTTGTAGACGAGTTGCTCGCCCGGGTTGATTTCGCGGCCGTCGACGGTCAGCGCGACCTGCCCGAACGCGACCATCCGCAGGCCGGTCGCGGTGACGATGATGTCGGCGGGCAGCTCGCGGCCGGACTCAAGCCGGATGCCGTCCGGGGTGAAGCGGCTGATGTGGTCGGTGACCACGTCTGTCTTGCCGCTGCGCAGCGCGCGGAACAGGTCGGCGTCGGGCACCAGGCACAGGCGCTGGTCCCACGGGTTGTAGTCGGGCACGAAGTGCGGGTCGACGGGGATGGACGGCGGCAGCTGCTTCGCGACGCCGTCGCGCAAGACCGCGGCCGCGCGCTCGGGCAGGCGGCGCATGAGCTGGAAGAACAGCGTGCCCATCACCACGTTCTTGCCGCGCACCAGCCGGTGCGCCAGGTTCTCCGGCAGTACGGCCCGCAGGCGGTCGGCGAGCGCGTCGGCTCCGGGGCGCGCGACGACGTAGCTCGGCGAGCGCTGCAGCATGGTCACCGAAGCCGCTTCGGGCGCCAACGCCGGCACCAGCGTCACGGCGGTGGCGCCGCTGCCGATCACCACCACGTTCTTGCCCGCGTAGTCCAGGTCCGCGGGCCAGTGCTGCGGGTGCACGATCTCGCCGGCGAAGTCCTCGCGACCGGGGAAGTCGACGACGTGGCCGCTGTCGTAGCTGTAGTAGCCGCTGCACAGGTACAGGAACGAGCACGTGTACGTGACCGTCGAGCCGTCGTGCTCGGCCTCCACCGTCCAGCGGGCCTCGGCCGAGGACCACGAAGCGGACACCACGCGGTGCCCGAAGCGGATGTGGCGCTCGACGCCGTAGGCCTCGGCCGTGGCGCGGATGTAGCCGAGGATCGAGGGCCCGTCGGCGATGGCCTTCGGGTCCTTCCACGGCCGGAACGGGTAACCGAGCGTGAACATGTCCGAGTCGGACCGGATGCCCGGGTAGCGGAAGAGGTCCCAGGTCCCGCCGATCGAGTCGCGGGCCTCCAGGATCGCGTACGTCTTGCCGGGGGTCCGAAGCTGGAGGCGGCACGCCGCCCCGATCCCGGACAACCCCGCACCCACCACGAGGACGTCGACGTGCGTGGCGATCGTGATCACTCTCCCCGGCTCGAGTGTGTTCCCGAGATCGTACCGTCGGAATGCGCTTTTCCGCCGGGCACGGGCAGAACGAGATTCGGAAGTGGGGCCCTGCCGGGCCGGGCGGGGAATCACCGGCCCGGCAGGGAAACCTGGGGTCAGCGCGGCAGGTGCACCACCTGGGTCGCGCCGAAGGTGCCCTTCAACGGGACCTCCACGGTCTGGCGCCGCACCGTCACCCTCACGCTGTCCTGCGACTGCGTCGGATCCGAGACGGCGAGCTGCCAGCCCGAGCCGCTGCGTCCCAGGGCCACCGAAGCCGGACCTGAGACAGTCACCTCATCTACAGTATCCGCCTTGTAGAAGTTCGCGAGGAGTGTGTTGTCCCACAGCCGAATCGCCTGAACGGCGGCTGTGTTCGCCCGCACTCGCCATGCCAGCACCGAAGCGACGGTGCTCACCACCGAAGCCGCGGGCAACACCGCGTACGCGTACTTCGCGTCCGACGGCTTCACTCCGTGCTCGATCACCAGCTTCTGGTAACGCCGCGTGTACGGATCGGTTGTGCCCTTGGTGTTCGCGCCCGTGTCGATGTCGCGCCACGCACCGGTGCGGTCCTCGCGCAGCGCGGTCACCTCGGCCTTGTCGAGCAGCACGTAGCCGGCGACGTTCCCGGCGGCACCGTCGAGGTGCAACCAGCGCGGGTTGCGCAGCGACGTCGTGCGCCCCGGCGCGGACGACACGAGCCGTGCGTCGGCCAGCAGCGTGCCCCGGCCGTTCTCCCCCAGGCTGCGGTTCTCGATGGTGGTCCGCACCTGCTGCCCCGACGTGTCGGTGATTCCCGCGCCGAGGCAGACGACGCCCGCCGGGGTGAAGAACCACGACTTCTTCGCGGTGAGCGTGCCGTCGAGCGACACGAAGTCCATCGCGTACGCGCCGTGGCGCGCGTCCCAGCGCACGCCGCCGACGTGGGCCTTCGTCGACATCGGCGTGGACTGCAGCGCGCCCGTCGGTCCGGCTTTGGTGGTGGCGCCCGGCAGCAGCAGCGGGTCGACGGTCGGCCAGTAGGCGTCGGAGTAGTGGCCCTTGGCGTTCGGCAGGAACAGGTAGAGCACGCCGTCGCCGACGTACCAGCCGTGCTGGTTCATGCCGTTGATCGACTCGTAGCGCGAGATCCGGGTGGACCCCACCGCGAGCGAGCTCGACCAGCCTTCGGTCACGTGCAGCATCCGGTCCTGCTGGCCGAAGATCCGGTGCGTCGCCGTGATCGGCGTCGGCCGCACGTGGGTCGCGAGCATCTCCTGCGCGAACTCGATGCCCGGCGTCGCCACGAGATCCGGGCCGGGCGCGAACCGCTCCGGGTCGGGGATCTCCAGGAACGGCGCGTAGGTGCCTTCGGAGATCCACTTCGCCGCGAGGCCCGACAGCTCGGCTTTGGCCGCACCGGTGGCCGCGCGCGCCAGCACGAGCGTGGCGACGGTGAGCTGGTGCCCGATGTCGTGGCCGGTCTCGCCCTGGCGCGAGAGCATCCGCCCGCGCACAGGCTCCATCAGCGCGCCCGCGTAGACGAACGGGGCGAAGGTGTCGGGCACGAGCGCGTAGATCTTCTGCTTGAGATCCTCGGGCAGTGCGTACTCGGTGCCCTCGGTCACATGGATCGCGCCGGAGAGCGCGGTCAGCAGCACGATGCCGTAGTGCCCGGGGTACGGGATGGTGTCGTGCTGGATGAACGAGCCGTCCACGTGGAAGCCGTCGCTGCCGGCCTTGTCCAGTTTGGCCACGAGGCTCGCCGCGCCGCCGCCGGCGACGTCGGTGAGTGCGTCGATGCCCGTCTTGATCCACGCGGTGTCGCCGATGAGCGCGCCGGAGACGATGGAGATCAGGGCCTTGTCGGCGCGGTTGGCGCCGGTCTCGACCGTGCCCGGGCTGTTGGCCCGCACGTTGGGGTTGCCCACGAACCGCTTGATCGGGCTGACGTAGCGCGCGAGCTCGTCGGCCGTCAGCTCGTCGGCGACCGTGACGAGGGTGTGCAGTACGTAGTACGGCACGCCGATTTCGTAGGTGTACCAGTTGCCGATCTCGCCGACCTGCGGGTTGTACTGGCTGGCGTAGATCAGCTCGAGCGCCTTCTTGATGCGGTCGAGCACCTGCGGGTCGCCCGAGAGCGTGCCGCCCGGCGTACCCCAGTCGACGGCGATGGCGCGCAGCCGCGCGTACATCGACGTGGTGTAGTCGCTGCCCGGTCCGAGCGGCAGGTCGGTCCACAGTGGACCGCCGGTGACGGTCATCGTGTCGTTGTAGGCCTTCGCGACGCGGCCGAGGTTCTTCAGCGCGGCCGTGCGCTCCGGTGACGGCCGGTTGATCCCAGTCTGCAGCTCGCGGTAGCCGGCCACGATCGCTTTCAGCGGATCCGTGGCCGCACCGTTCGCGGCGGGCACGGAACCCGCCGCGACGGCGCCCGCGGCAAGAGCGGGGTGCGCGGCGGCGGTCAGGGCCACCGAGGCGGCCGCGACGGCGCCGCCGCGCAGGGCAGTTCTCCGGTTTACGGGCATGACAATGCCTCCCAGGATCAAGACGTCCTTGGCTTGCGGGATTTTCGGGGACCTCGAAGGGGAATTCAGTTGTGGTGACGCCGCGGAAAACTCAGGCGGGAAAACCGGTCAGCGCGCTCCGTCCGTGCGCCGCGGCAGCTGCCACGGGTTGTCCTCCTGCAGCGGCTCGGGCAGCAGCGCGTCGGGGAAGCCCTGCCACGCGACCGGGCGCAGGAACCGCTCGATGGCGGCGGTGCCGACCGACGTGCTGGTGGGCGCGGTGGTGGCCGGGTACGGGCCGCCGTGCTGCTGCGCCCAGCTCACCGTGACGCCGGTGGGCCAGTCGTTCCACAGCAGCCGCCCGGCCAAACGGGTCAGCGCGGGCAGCAGCGGGCGGACGTAGTCGGCCTCGTCGGCTTCGCCCTGCACCGTCGCGGTCAGGCCCGGCTCCAGCGTGTCGAGCACGCCGATGAGCTCGTCGGCGTCGCTGTAGGTGACGATGAGCGACGCGGGACCGAAGTGCTCCTCGCGCACCGCTTCGCCGCCGGCCAGGAACTCCTTGGCCGTGGTCGAGAGCAGGCTCGGGGTGAACGACTCGCCCTGATGCGTGCCGTCGACCACCGTGGTCACGCCCGGCGCCTGGCGCAGCTCGGAGAGCTTGTGCGCGAAGCCCTGCGCGATGCGCTCGTTGAGCATCGGCTGGCCCGCGACGGCGCCGACGGCTTCGCGCAGCACGTCGTCGAGACCGTGGCCCTCCGGCAGGAACAACAGGCCCGGCTTCGTGCAGAACTGGCCGGCCCCGAGGCTGAACGACCCCGCGTACGCCTTCGCCACGGCCTCGCCGCGCTGGGCGACCGCGCCCGGCGTGACGACGACCGGGTTCACGCTGCCGAGCTCGCCGTAGAACGGGATCGGCGTGGGCCGCGAGACGGCGATGTCGAACAGCGCGCGCCCACCCGGCACGGAGCCGGTGAACGACGCGGCCTGGACGCGCGGGTCCTTGAGCGCGGTCACGCCCTGCTCGAACCCGTGGATCACGGCGAACACACCCGCGGGCGCCCCGGCGGCGGCGAGCGCGCCGACGACGATCTCGCCCGTGCGCGTGGACAGCTCCTCGTGGCCCGGGTGCGCCTTGAGGATCACCGGGCAGCCCGCGGCCAGCGCGGACGCCGTGTCGCCACCCGCGACGCTGAACGCGAACGGGAAGTTGCTGGCCGCGAACACCAGCGTCGGGCCGATCGGCACGAGCACCCGGCGGATGTCGGGGCGCGGGCCCATGGGCCATTCGGCGTCGGCGTGGTCGACGGTGGCCCCGAGGAACGCGCCGTCGCGCAGGACCTGGCCGAACAGCCGCAGCTGGAACGTGGTGCGGGCGAGCTCGCCCTTCAGGCGCGGCGCGGCGGGCAGGTGGGTCTCGGTGTGGGCGAGGGCGATCAGCTCCTCGGCTTCGGCGTCAAGAGCGTCGGCGGCGGCTTCGAGCCAGCGGGCGCGCTCGGCGGGCGTGCTCGCCGCGAACGGGCGGGCGGCCGCGGCCGCGGCGGCGAGGGTGCGCTCGAGCTCCGGTGCGGAGGTTTCTCGGCTCATGGTGGAACGTGTCTCCTCGGTGGATCGCTCAGGGTCGGGCACGGTTTCAGGGCAGGCTGTGTGCGGCCGCCGTGGCCGCGTGCAGGTCCGGCCACCGGCCGGGACCCGCCAAGCCCAGATGGTAGAGGTGCAGCTCGGCCGCGCCGGCCTTGCCGAGCTCGGTCACGTACGCGTCGATGTCGGGCACGGGGCTCGCTGCGACGGCGGTGATGTAGCTGCCCACCGCGACGTTCTCGGGCAGCGCCCGGCGGGCCGCGGCCACGGCGTCGACGCTGCCCTGGCCCGGCGCCCAGTTCTGCAGCACGACCACGGCGGCGTCGCCGGCCGCGGTCGGCGTGAGGCCCGGCAGCGCGCCGGTGACCCACGGGTCGAGCGCGCCGTGCAGCACGATCCGCGTGCCCGGCGCCAGCTCGGCGAGCACCGCGGCGCGCAACGCGTCGGTGGCGCGCTGACGTCCGGCGAGCACGATGTCCTTGAGCGCGGCCGGCAGCCGGTCCGCGGTCACGGTGAGGTCGGCCGTGTCGAGCAGCCTGCGGACCTCCGTGCGCAGTGTCTCGCGCACCTCGGCGGCGTCGAGACCGGTCCAGCCCTCGCCGCACGCGGTGCAGCAGCAGATCGACAGCAGCCGCGCCACGCCCGGCGCCCACACGCCGTCGGTCTTCTCGTGCTGGTGCTGGTGCACCGCGCCGAGCGGGCCGCACGCCTCCAGGATCACCGACGAGAGCTCCAGGCCCGCCACGGCCTCGGCCGTCAGTGTCGCGGCGTACTCGCGCACGGCGGGCTGAGCCGGGCACAGCGCCCACGGATAGGAGTCGCCGAAGCAGTTCTGCACGGTGTACTGCGGAAAAGCCGTGCCCAGCTGCGAGTTGTGCGTGAGCACGATCCAGGCGGCGGCGGGAATCCCGGCGGCGTTGAGCAGGCGCACGGCGTCGCCGCCGCTGTCGGGCCGCGCGACCCAGTCCGGAGTGGACGGACGCAGCTCCCGGCCCTGCCACGCTTCGTCGCGCACGGGCCGGTAGCTCGCCGCCGTGCGCGCGATCACCGAGGTGCGCTCGGCGGAGTACGGCGTGGCGGCCCGGGCGCTGTGGTAGGTCAGCGCCACGGCGACCTCGTCCACCTCCAGGTCCTGCACGCGCTCCACGAAGCCGGGATCGCCGAGGACGTCCCAGGAGTAGGCGTATCCGGTCACCTTCACGGGATCACCACCGGGCCGCGTTGGGGGCGAAGTCCGGTACGTAGGAGCGCATGTAGGTCACGTCGTCCCGTTTCGTCAGTCCACATCGGACGTAGTCCTCGTGCGCGCGGGCCAGCGCGTCCTGATCCAGCTCGATGCCCAGCCCCGGCTTGTCCGGCACCGCCACCGCGCCCTCGATGAAATCCAGTACCCCGGGCACGATCACGTCGGTGGTCTTCCACGGCCAGTGCGTGTCACACGCGTAGGTCAGGTGCGGCGTCGCCGCGGCCACGTGGACCATCGCGGCCAGGCTGATGCCGAGGTGGCTGTTGGAGTGCATCGACAGCCCGACCCCGAAGGTCTCGCACAGGACCGACAGCGCCTGGGTGTCGCGCATCCCGCCCCAGAAGTGGTGGTCCGACAGGAGAACCCCGATCGCGCGGGCGCGGAACGCGGGCTCGATGTCGCCGAAGTTGACCACGCACATGTTGGTGGCCAACGGCATGCTCGCCTCGGCGGCGACCCGGGCCATGCCCTCGATGCCCGGCGTCGGGTCTTCGAGGTACTCCAGCACGCCGTCGAGCTCCCGGGCCACGCGGATGCTCGTTTCGACGGTCCACGCGGCGTTCGGGTCGATCCGCAACGGGTGCCCGGGAAACGCCTCGGCCAACGCGCGGATGCCCTCGATCTCCTGGTCCGGCTCGAACACGCCGCCCTTGAGCTTGATCGAGCGGAATCCGTACTGCTCGACCATCCGCTGCGCTTCGCCGACGAGCGTTTCCGGCGTGACCACCTCGCCCCAGGAATCCGCCTCGGCCCCGACGTGCGCGCCGTACTTGTAGAAGAGGTACGCGGAGAAATCCACGGCGTCGCGAGCCTTGCCGCCCAGCAGATCGACCACCGGACGCCCCAGCACCTGCCCCTGCGCGTCCAGACACGCGACCTCGAACAGCGAATACACACTGGCGATCGTCTTGCGGATGGAGAACCCGCCGATCAGCCCGTGCTCGTCCGTCAGCACCGTCCCGGCCAGTACGCGCGTCACGATCTGCTTCAACCCCGGCAGGTCGAACACGTCGTGCCCGGCCAGCTCCGGCACGACCTTGCGCACCTCACCCAGAAACGCCGCGTCGCCGTAGGACTCGCCCAGGCCGACGACCCCGTCGTCGCACACCACCTGCACGACGCTGCGCAACGCGAACGGCTCGTGCACCCCCATCACGTTCAGCAGCGGCGGATCCGCGAACGCGACGGGCGTGAGCACCACATCCCGGATCTTCATCGGCCCTCGATCCCCTTGAGCACCTCGAACCCGCGCTCGACGATCCCGCCGAGCCGGTCGATCTGCTCGGTCGTCGGCTCCACCAGCGGCGGCCGGACCGTGCCGACCTTGTCCCCGCGCAACCGCGCCGCGGCCTTGACCAGCGACACCGCGAAGCCCGGCGTCTCGTCGCGCAACGCCACCAGCGGCAGGTAGAACCCGGCCAGCAACGTGTCCATCACCTCGGTGTCGCCCTCGGCCAGCGCACGGTGGAAGCGGTGCGCGATCTCCGGCGCGAAGCAGTGCACCGCCGAGGAATACCGCGCCACGCCGATCGCCGCGTACGCCTTCGCGGAGACCTCCGCCGTCGGCAACCCGTTGAAGAACAGGAAATCCGCGGACCGCTGCGTGCCCAGCGACCGGATGGTGGTGACGATGCGCGTCATCACCTCCGCGTCGCCGTACCCGTCCTTGAGCCCGACGATCGACGGGATGTCGAGCAGCCGCGCCGCCGACGGCGCCGTGAACACCCCGGTGCTGCGGTGGTACACGATCACCGGCACCGACGTGCCGCCCACGGCGAACCGCACGAAATCGACCAGCCCCGCCTGCGGCCCGGACACCAGGTACGGCGGCAGCAGCAGCACCCCGTCGGCGCCACCGGCCTGCGCCGCGGCCACGCCCGCGCGCGCGGCGGCCGCACCGCCACCCGCCCCGACCCACACCGGCACGCGCCCGGCCACGACTTCGCGCGCCCGCGCCAGCAGCGCCGCGACCTCGTCGGGCGACAGCGAGGAGAACTCGCCCGTGCCGCAGGCGACGAACAACGCCCCCGCGCCGGCGGCCACGTGGCTCTCCACGTTCTCCGCGAACCCGTCGAGGTTCACCTCGAGGTCCTCGGTGAACGGCGTCAGCGGGAACGCCAGCAGGCCGTCCAGCTCGATCTTGGGCTGTGCCATCAGTTTCTGCTCTTTCCGTCCTCGTCGGGGCGTCCGGGTGGCGTGCCCGGTCACGGGTTCGACGATCCCACCGCCGCCGTCTGATCGCTCGAGACCGCCCCGGTGTTCACATTCTTGAATGGAGTCTGTTATGCTGATTATGTTCATCCATAAGAATGCTGTTCGGGACGCTAATATGGCCGGAGTCACAAGTCAACGGCCCGGTTGGAGGACGCACATGGCGCAGAAGCCGGCCACCGCGGAGCGGATCGCGACGCCCGGTGCGGAGAGCGCGGGCGTGAAGTCCGCGCGGCGCGCCATCGACCTCATCGAGACGTTCGCGGCCAACGACGTGTGGCTGTCGCTCTCGGACCTGCACGCGCGCACCGGCTTCCCGCGCTCCAGCCTCCACGGCCTGCTGCGCACGCTGCTGGAAGCCGGCTGGCTCGAAGCCGACGCGAACACCGCGCGCTACCGCCTCGGCGTGCGCGCGCTGATCTGCGGCACCGCCTACCTCGACCGCGACGCGATCGTCCCGTTCGCCACCGAGGCGCTGGAGCGCATCCGCGAGAAGACCGGGTTCACCGCGCACTTCGCGCGCCGCAACGGCACCGAGGTCGTGTACCTCGAGACCCGCGAGTCGCAGCACTCGACGCACCTCGTCTCGCGCGTCGGCCGCACGCTGCCCACCCACGCCACGGCGCTGGGCAAGGCGCTGCTCGCCGAGCTGACGCACGACGAGATCGAAGAGCTGATGCCGGCGAAGCTCCCGCCGCTCACCCCGCACACCATCACCACTCGCGAGCAGCTCCACGCCGACCTCGCGCGCACCCGTGAAGTCGGCTACGCCGCCGAGATCGAGGAAGGCACGCTCGGCGTCCGCTGCGTCGCCGCCGTGATCCCCTACCGCATCCCCGGCACCGACGCGATGAGCTGCTCGATGCCGGTCGGCCAGGTCACCGACGCCGACGTGCAGCGCGTCGGCGAACTCCTGGCCGAGACGACCGCCGAGCTCGGGCAGCAGCTGCGCCGGGCCGGCATCCGCTGACCGCCGCCATTCCCCTGTTGCGAAGCGTTTCGAGAGGAACCCCATGGCAGACCAGCGCGTGCTGATCACCGGATCGGCAGGCATCGTCGGCACCCTGATGCGCCCGCGGCTGCGCAAGCCCGGCCGGGTGCTGCGGCTGCTCGACCTGGCCGAGCAGGCCCCGGCCGAGACCGGTGAGGCCGTCGAGATCGTGACCGGCTCGGTCACCGACCGCGAGGCGATGGCGGCGGCCTGCGCCGGTGCCGACGCCCTGATCCACCTCGGCGGCCACAGCCGCGAGAACACGTGGGAAGCCACGCTCGACGTCAACATCAACGGCACCCACACCGTGCTCGAAGCCGCCCGCGAAGCCGGGATCAAGCGGGTGATCCTCGCGTCGAGCAACCACGCCGTGGGCTTCCGCCGCAACGCCGACGCCGGTACCGCCGGGCTGCCTGCGGACTCGAGCCCGCGCCCCGACACCTACTACGGCGTGAGCAAGGCGGCCATCGAGTCGCTGGGCAGCCTGTACGCGTCGCGGTTCGCGATGGACGTGATCGTGATCCGCATCGGCTCGTGCTTCGAGACACCGCTGCCGCTCGGCCCGCGCGGCCTGACCACCTGGCTCTCCCCCGACGACGGCGCGCGCCTGTTCGAGGCCTGCCTCAGCGCACCCTCTCCCGGCTACCGCCTGGTCTGGGGCGTCTCGGACAACACCCGCCGCGTCTACTCGCTCGCCGAGGCCGAAGCGCTGGGCTACAAGTCCCTCGACAACGCCGAGACCTACGCCGACCAGCTCGCCGGCAAGCCCGCCCCGACGGGCGCTGCCGCCGAGTTCGTGGGCGGCCCGTTCTGCACCGCACCGCTCGGGCAGTTCAACCCGCTCTGAGCCGGCTCGCTCGGCTGGGCTGTCCCAGCCGAGCGTTCGGCCGGGGAGGCCGGTGCTGTTCGGGAAGTACGAACCGCTCCGCCACGGACCGGCCGGGTCGCGGAAGCAGACGCGGTGGCGAGGGCCAGGCCGAACGCAGCGTGGTCGTGGACGTGCGCGCTTTCGGGCGCGGCCGGCGGGCGTCGGCATGAGCCCCGGCGTCACCGACTGAACCTGCACAAGCCACCCACGTCAGGCCCGCTCGGCAGCCGACCTCCGCGGCCCCAGCGGCCCGCGCACCGCCCGGATACGGACCTCCCGCGCATCCCCGAACCGGGGTGTCGCGACCGGTCCGAGAGCCCGAGCCGCCCGTGAAGGCCCGCCGACCTGCCCGGCGGGCCTTCACGCGTCCGGCGGAGCCGCGCGGGCGCCTACACTCGTGGTGTTCGGAGACGGCGTGACAAGGAGGGCGCGGGTGGGTGAGCTTTCGGCCGCCGACACCAACGGCATCCTCGCGCTGCCCTGGATCCGGCCCGAACGCACCAGCGCCGGTCTCGGCTGGGAGCACCTCTACCTGTCGAAGCAGCACGAGCGGCCCCACCGCGGCCTGTTCGGGGCCGCGCCGACCCACCAGCTGATCCTGCACCTCGCCGGGCCCGTGACGGTCCGCCGGCGGGTCGGTACGCCCCGCGAGCAGAGCCGGCGCGTGCCGGCCGGTGGGCTGTTCCTGCAGCCCTCGCACGCGGACCTGTCCGTGGAGCTGGGCGGGGAGCTCGACACGCTGCACGTGTACGTCGCCGACTCGGCCGTGCAGGAGGCCGCGGGCACCGACACGCCGATCCGGCTCTCGGAGGAGCTCGGCACCGTCGACCCGCTGCTGGAGCAGCTCCTGCTCTCGCTCGACGGCGTGGTCCGCGACTGGGAGCCGAGCGCCCGCACGTACGCCGACCAGCTGTGCGCCCTCGTGGCCACGCACCTCGCCCGCCGCCACCGGGCCGGGGGCACCGCCGCCGAACCGGCCCCGGCGGCGCCCGCCGCGTTGTCGGACCGGCAGTTCGGCCGCGTGCGCGACCTGATGACCGAGCGGCTCGCGGAACCCCTGGGGCTGCCGGAGCTCGCGGCCGTGACCGGGCTGAGCGTGAGCCGGTTCGCCCGCCGCTTCAAGGCCCGCACCGGCCTGCCCCCGCACCAGTACCTGCTGAAGCTGCGCGTCGAGCAGGCCCGGCTGCTGCTGCGCACGTCCAGCGACCCGATCGCCGACATCGCGGCGGGCTGCGGCTTCTCACACCAGGAGCACCTCACGCGGGTGCTGCGCACGCAGCTCGGTACCACTCCGGCCGCCCTGCGGCGCGAGGGATAAGCACCCCTCCGGGTGACGCGCGCGTTTCGTGCTGCCTGTGCGGCAGGAACGTGCAGGAAACCGGGCGGCGACATCCGGATACTCGAGGCACCCGCGTGGAAGGACCAACGATGTTCAGCTACACCGCGAACCCGGCCCGGGTCGTCTTCGGCAGCGGCACCCTCGCCTCGCTGCCCGACGAGGTGCGCCGCCTCGGCGCCACCCGCGTCCTGCTGCTGGGCAGCCCGCCGCTGGCCGGGCCTGCGGACCGCGTCGCCGACTCGCTCGGCCCGCTGCTCGCCGCCCGCTTCGACGAGGCCGCGATGCACACCCCCGTGGACGTGACCGAGCGCGCGCTCAAGGTCGTGACCGAGAACGACGTCGACTGCGTCCTCGCCATCGGCGGCGGCTCGACGACCGGTCTGGCCAAGGCGATCGCGTTGCGCACGGATCTGCCGCAGATCATCGTGCCCACCACCTACGCCGGCTCCGAGATGACCCCGGTGCTCGGCGAGACCGCCGACGGACGCAAAACCACGCAAACCACACCCAAGGTGCTGCCTGAGGTCGTCGTCTACGACGTCGACCTCACCCTGAAACTGCCGGTCCAGGTGTCACTCACCAGCGGCGTCAACGCCATGGCCCACGCCGTCGAGGC